>JAHEDC010000239.1 GCA_024641425.1 Verrucomicrobiales bacterium
CGAGAGACGCGGATCCGAGGCGGGTGTCGCCGTTCCGCGGGTTCCGGGGGGGAGGAGGTAGAGCTTGTCCTCGGGGACGATGGCGGTGAGCCGGGTCGCCTCGCCGGAGACCACGGTCATGAAGACTTCCTTGGGAGCAAGTTTACCGCCGGGCACGAGTTTCTTGGCGATCGCGGCACCGCTGTCCCATTTACCGTCGGTGGCCGAGCCGTAGTAGACATAACCGTCTTCCGGTGAACGGATCTCCATGAGGACCAGGTCGGCTTGGAGTCGCTTGAGGTTCTGGGACGCCTTGGCGAAATCCTCCCTCGCCTTGGCGGTCTCGAGCCGTTTCAGTTCCAAGGCTCGGGGAAGGGTGGCACGGGCGGTCTCTGCCGCGATCTGCGCCGTCCGGGCGGTCGCGCGCAGGGCATCGTGCTGCCGGGGGAGACCGCTTGAAAGGGCGCGTTCGGAAGCGAGACGGGTGCTGTCGAGCCGCTTGCGGGCGCTCTCGACGGCGTAGCGGGCACGCTTGACCACGATCTCCTCGGTCTCCTCGGTGAGATCGTCGGCCTCGTACATCTTCGTCAGTTGGTCGAGTTCCTCTTCCGCGCCCTCAAGCGTCTGTTCGGCGGATTCCACCATCCAGCGCGCCGCTTTTTCCTCTTCCTTGCGCCCGGTTTTCTCAAAGTAGGCGAGGTCGTCCTTGGCCTGTGTTTGTGCTTTGTTCGCGGCGTCCAATTGAAGCGGGGTGGTCGCCTCAAGATTGCGGAGCGCTTCTTCGGTCTGGCGCAATGTCAAAGCCGAACTCTGAAGGGCCTTTTCGGTGTCACCAATCTGCTCTTTCAGTTTCTCCGTTTCAAGGACGACAAGGATATCCCCTTTGCGGATTTTGGCACCGTGGCTGGCGGCGCTCAAAACAGAAAGGTCGGCCCACTCCTTCGGCGCAAGCGAGAGCTCGATCGCCCGGCCCGCAGTGACGATTGCCGAAAGCTCAGCACTCGCACGGAGATCTCCCCGCGTCACCGTGTGGTCAGAGCTTGTCGCAACGGGGGCGACGGCCGACGGTGTCTCGGACGGCTTGGCCTTTTCCGCCGCATCATCGGCGAAAACCGGAGCTACCAGGGAGAGGGCGGAAAAGGCAAGAAAACTTGTGGGTATGGAGTGATTGTGTTTCATATTGGCTTCGCGATAGCTCAGTTTCCGAGGTCGGCGATCAAGACCTGCTTTTGCATGAATTTGGAAATATCGATCCTATCACGAATCCTCATAAAAACCAAGAGGCGAATTGTTCCAAGTTTCTCGTTTTCATAAGGTTGAATATAATGTTATCTTAATAATTTATGGGAATCATCGCTGCTGGGAGTCGGGCCGTATGCGTAGGCATCGGTCGTGGTGTCGGTCGGCGTTTCACTTTGGCGCTCCTCGCGTTTGTCTTGATGGCGGGGGGATTGCTGGTGTCGACGGGAAAGGAGTGGCGCGAGGCGCTTCCACGGGCCTTGGAGCGAGTGGACTCGCGATTGGAGAAAGCAGGGCGGACGTTTTCGAGCGAGGATGACCGGCAGCGGGTTCGGCTCAAGGCGGTGGAGACCGGCGATCTTGCGCGGACATGCGTGTGGTGGGTGACGCTCCTGAATGGCGGTCTCGCGCTGGGCCTGCTCGTGACCCGCCGATTCTGGGGCGGCGATCTCGTGCCGGAGATTGCATCGACATCGGGGCAAGGAGGGCGCTTCTTGATTGCGCTGGGCCTGATCCTACTCGGGGCGGCGGCACTCCGTCTGCCGAGGATGGGGTTAAGCCTCTACAACGACGAGGCTTTCAATTTCACCCGTTACATTCATGGACAGTTCAAGGCGAAGGACGGGGATGTTGACGCGGTGCCGCGCTTTGTCCCCGTGACTTGGATGGAGACGCTGTGGAACAACGAGCAGGGGAACAACGGGGCGATCTACTCCGTGCTGGCACGGGCATCCGATGCAGTTTGGCGCCAGGCGGCTGGCGCCGAGGACGGGGCATTTCGCGAGTGGCCGCTCCGTCTGCCGGCACTGATACCCGGCCTATTGTCCATCGGACTTCTCGGCGCGTTGGCTTGTCGGCTGGGAGGAGACGGTGTGGGACTGATCACCGCAATCACCGCTTCGGTGCATCCCTGGCATATTCGTTATTGTACGGAGGGACGGGCTTATGGATTGGTGCTTTTCGGGGTTTCGCTCGCCCTCTACGCCCTCGCGAGGGCGTTGGAAGACGGCCGCTGGCGTTGGTGGTTCACCTTCGGCTTCGCACAATTCCTCGCCTTGGGCGCTTTTGTCGGCGCCCTGCATTTCGCGCTGGGACTCAATGCGGTCGTTTTCGGCTACCTCGTTCTCCGGTGGGCGCGCGAGAAGGAAGGTGCCGCAAAGGAGCGTTCGGCGGTTCTGATTGCGCGCCTGGTAATCGCGAACGTGCTGTCCGCCATGCTTTACCTGCAGGTGCTCGTTCCCATTCTCCCCCAGCTGAAGCCTGCGGTGGCGGTGATACTGGCGGAGGAGGGAGGGGCGAAACCGCTTTCGCTCGTCCCTGACGTGCTGGCTTACCTCACAACCGGGATGCCTTGGGCGAACAATGACCCGGAAAACCCACTCAATCCCGCGCTGTGCCGCCTCGCCGGATTCCCGGCTTTCGGGATCCCCTTTTTCATTGCCCTCGGAGTTCTCTTGATTGCGGGATTGAGGGCGATCCTGCGGGCGCCGATCATGGCCCGGCTCAGCGTGCTCGCCGCCGTGGCAGCGCTCTTCTCGGCGTTTATCGCAAGCGCTCTTGCGGGGATTGCCCTCCATCGTTGGTACCTGATCCACGCCCTTCCGGCGTTGATCCTGTTGCTGGCTTTCGGAGCGGCTTCGCTTCTATGGGGCCGGGGTTTCAACGTGCGACGTATCCTTTCCTGGAGCGTGCCGACGCTTTGGCTGGCCGCGATCTGTTATCCGAACTACTGCTACGCGGTCTCGAGCAAGGAGGATCTCCGGGGAGTGACCGCTGCGGTAAGAGGCGGGCGTTTTCCCTTTCAGGACGCGGAACGGAAGGCGCTTCTGGGTGCTTTCTGGTCGGATCCCGTCTACTGCCCGGACCTTGTGCATACTCCAGAGGCAGAAGATATCGAACGCCTGGTCGAGAAGGCCAAGGCGGAAGCGCGTCCGCTCTACGTCGAGTTCGGCCATCGCGAACTCGCGATGATCCACAATCCCGAAGCGGTGGCGCGATTGGAGGCATCGGCCGATTTCGAATTGGTGGGGATCTTCCGGGGACTCGAGGAAGCCCAATTCACCCATTACCTTTTCCTCTATCGCGATCCAAAGGTGGCGGATCCGCCCTGATTTCCCTTCGGCCCCGTTGAGATTCCCGGTCGTTCCTTTATTGAATTAATAATAAATACAACTATTATTACTTCATGAGAGTGTGTCGGGATTTTCAGAACCAATTCAAACGCCTCCCTCTGGGGCTGCTCGTGATCCTCGCAAGTGGCGTTGGACATGCGAAAGCGCTGGATATTCAGTTCGATTTCTCCCGGGACACGACGCGATTCTTCGCGGAGGGGACCGAAGGGCGAAGGATCCTCGAGTCGGCCGCCGCTTACTACGAGTCCGCGCTCCTGGATCAATTAGGCGCCCTGATTCCAGCGGGTGTGAACACCTTTACCGTCGATTTTCTTGATCCACCGACCCAGGCGCTGGTGGAAATAGCGCGCCCTCCCATTCCGGCGAATACGGTGGTCGTCTATGTCGGCGCGTCCAATATTGCCGGAACGTTTATCGGCTCGGGTTGGCACGGCGGGATTTACCCTTCCGGAACCAACGCCTGGCTGGATTACGTCGATACACGGGGACAGGCGGGAATTGTCTACGGAGCAGGGGCGAATGAGGTGGCGCCGTGGGGAGGAAGCATCACGGTAGACACCCTGGATGAAACAGGGGCACCACGCCAGTGGGACTATTCGCTGGGAGTGCGTCCCGCGGATTCCGGTCTCCACCTTTATTCGCTTTTAATTCACGAATTGGCCCATGTCTTGGGTTTCGGAATCTGCGATTCCTGGAAAAGGCGGGTCGACGCCAACAGTCGATTCACGGGCGCGAAGGCGGTGGCCGCCAATGGGGGCGCGATCCAGCTCGACTCCGGGCGGACCCATTGGAATTTGGGAACGACAAGCCTCATTTACGGTACCGCCGTGCAGCAGAAAACGGCGATGGATCCTATTCTTATCGCGGAGTTGCCAAGCTACCCGACGGCGCTCGACATGGCGGGCTTGGCCGACATCGGCTGGAATGTGGCGCCGGCTCTTCCAGCACCGTTGACTCCGGTCATCACAACAACACTGAATCCGGGAAGCACTTCGATGACCGTCGGATGGCAGGGATCCTCCCTCTTCCAGTACACCTTGCTCACGACAACCGATCTTACCTCCTGGAGGGCAACCGGGCCGACCCTCGCCGGAAGCACCGGCTCCATGCAGATGGTGCTTCCCATCGATGGATTGGCCAAAGGCTACCGCTTGCTCGTGGAGAACCGGGCGCCCTCTGCGACGGGCATGGCGCTCGGGCGCAGTGTCATTCCGGCTGCAGCGAACGAGGGGGACGGGGAAGTGCTGAAGGCGCGGGCCCATCCGGGAAACGGAGCGATGCAAGGAGAGGCGGGACGTTCCTCGATCAAGGCCGAATCCCCTTGGTGCGGCGGGTGCTCTCGCGCTACCGCCTCGATGAATGCCGGGTCGTTACGCGGACGGGTGGCGCGCCGCTAGGGCACTGCGGGCGAATGACCGATAAAACGACGAATGGGGTTAGGGACCTTGGCAACGATGGGATTCTCCGCCTTCCCTAGTCCTTCGCTTCGCGGAGCGCCTTCTCGGTTTCCTCAAGTTTCTTCCGCGTAAGCTCGGCGCGTTCCCTGGCTTCGTCCAGGGCCGCTTCGGCAGCCTTCGCTTCCTCGCGCACCGCGGTGAGGGAATCCTCGAGGGCGCGGGTATCGACAAGAGCGAACCTGCCGTCCGGAAGATCTCCGATGAGGCGGCGGATCTCGGAGGCGGGAATGGCGTAGCTATTCACCCGGCCGGCGCGAGCGATATTGATGCCTACGGCTTGGCCGTCGAGATCGAGAAGGGGACCTCCGCATTCGTTCGGTTTGAGGGTGAGATCAGTCTGGAGAGCGCTCGGATACCCGTCGCGGTTCTTGCTCAGCGGACCACCCATCATGCTGAAGGCATCGAATCCGCGCTCCGGAGCGGTCGGGAGAGCCTCGGCACGGTCCCGCAAGGTAGCGGGGAGTTTCTTCTCCTCCTCGTTCCGGCGAATCCAGATCTCGGCAATGTCGCCGGGGTGGAAGCTTCCGATCTTTTCGATGAAGGCGTTCACGGAGTCGATCCGTTCGTCTCCGATTCCAAGAACAATGTCACCTTCCTCAAGCCCGGCCTCGGCGGCCGGGGATTTCTCCGTTACCTGCGCGATGCGGATACTGTTCTCGGTCCAGATCGGCCTTACGCCAAGAAATCCGCGGTTCCGGTCGCTCAGGCTTCGGGCCCTGACGCTGGCTACTCCGATCGCGAGGGGCAATTCCTCGGTTCCGCTTGCCGCAAGGAAAGCACCAAGGGGGAGATCGTCGCGGTCGTCCCATTCAATGACGGGAAGGCCGCCCACATCGACCTTCAGGAGGGCGAGGTCGAAGGTCGGGAAAGTATCCGCCACGGTGCCGCCGACCCGGAAACCGTCGGTGAATTCACATTCAAGGTCTTTCTGACCTTCGACTTCGCTTGCCTTGGTAAGCAGAAAGCCGTCCTCGCGAATGACCGTGGCCAAGGCAATCTGCTTTTTCCCGACCATGACACGGGCGGTACTTTTCCGCGCGTGTTCGACGACCGGGCGATAGTCCTCCAGGACGGGTGCTGTCTCCCGTTCGTGTTCGCCATTGCTCCCCTCGCCGAGCAGGCCGCGCATGAGGCGGGAGAGGTGCTCGAGACGTTCGGGATCGGAATTCTCTTCCAGTTCGAGCTTGAAGGCGCCGCCGTCGTTCTTTTTGAGGCGTTCGAGGAGATTCTTGCCGAAGAGCTCCTGGAGCTCGTCCGGAGAGAGGCTGTCCTCTCCGCCCTTGAGCATTTTCTCAAGCATCTTCTTCAAGCGTTCGTCCTCGCTTTCCTCGGTGTCCGGCGTTTTCCCGTCGTCGAGTAACCCTCGGACCGCGTCCTCGATGGCGTCGCCGAGCAGGTCGTCAAGCGAGGTCTCGGGATCCTTGTCGTCGGCTCTCAGTCCGGGGCCGGCGAGGCCGACGATCACGGCTCCGAGGAGGAGGAGGGAATGGTGTGTTTTCATGCGAGTCGTCTTAGGTATGGAAATGGGTTCGTTGCGTGGGATAGGGGAGCCTAGTCCTTGTCTTCACCGAGGGTGACTTTGAGGGTCATCGCCTCTTCGTTCCGGCGGAGCCGGATGTCCACGGTGTCGCCCGGGGCAAGGGAGCCGACGGCATCGATCATCGATTTCGGGTCGCTGATCGCAGTGTCGCCGATTCCGAGAATCACGTCTCCGGGCTGAAGGCCGGCTTTCTCGGCCGCGGAGCCTGCAATCATCTCCGCAACCTCGGCGCGTTCGGCGTTCTGGTCGATTTGCACGCCGAGCAGGGCCTTTCCGGCCGGTGCGCTCTCCGGCTCTTCGGGTGTGGCGTCGTCCTGCTTTTTCTTGCCTTGCCGAGGTGGCCTCTGCCCGCCGAAGGGATTACCGAAATCGATCGTCTCAGCCGCCGCCAACTCGACCGCGATCTCTTCGGGCTTGCCTTCGCGTTCGATTGTCATCGTGAGTTCGTCGCCCGCCTTTCGCCCCTTGACGATTTCCATGAGTTCGTCGCGGGTGGCGATTTCCTTGCCATCAATGGCGAGGACGCGATCGCCGATTTTCAGACCGCTTTTGGCTGCCGGAGAATTTCCCATGATTCCGGCAATGAGCGCGCCGCCTTTCTCGTCAGTCGCCTCTTCCAACTGCACCCCGAGCATCGGTTGGTCGGGTTGGAGGCGTGAGGACAGGAAACCGATGCTGCCCACGACCTCGCCCGCGAGCATGCGATCCCAGTCCTCGCGGAAGACCTCGACCGGAACGTGCCGGTTCTCCTCCAGGCTTCCGCCGATCGACGAGTGAATGCCGATGAGCTTGCCGTCGAGATCGAAGAGCGGGCCGCCGGAGTCGCCGCCCACCAGCGTGCAATCCGAGCCCAGCATCCACATCGTCTTCTTGCTCCAGACCCGGCCAAGCCGCACCGGCGGGGTGCGGCGGCTGTCGTAACCGCCGGGGTGCCCGAGGGCGACACACCACGCGCCGAGCGCGAGATCCTTCGAGTTGCCAAGCTCGACGAACGGATACTCGCCCGCGTCCGTGATCTGCGCCATCGCGGCGTCCCGAGAGCGGTTGGCCCCGAGACTCTTCGCCTTCACCTGCTTGCCGTCGGGAAAAATGATGATCAGGTTCTCGCCCGCCGCTTCCGTGACATGGCCGGCCGAAAGGATGAGGCCCTCCTTGTTCACGATGACGCCGCTTCCGGAGGCTGCGGATTTCTCGCCCATGATGGCCACGGTCGCGCCCATGACCTTCTCCACTACCGCCTCGACTTTCCGCTCTCTCTCCCGAAGCGCGTCGATACTATTGGCAGCCCGGAGCGATCCGGTGGTGAGGACGAGCGCGGAGAGCACAAGGGAAATCCCGGCGAGCGGGCTCGGAAATGATTGGTTTTTCATGGTAGATCGAAAGGGAGCACGAGAAAGAATAAGGGATAGCGATACGCATGGCAAGCGCCGCCGAGAGTGGGATTCGTCTCTCGGACGGGAAAAGCTTCACAAGCCTGGAGGCTGCTCCCGCATCCTTCGCCGAAGTGCCGGCCCAAGGAGAAGCCAGAGAACCGGCGGAATGACGATGCTCGCAATGAGAGCTGCCGCCGGATGTTCGACTCCCGCGCCGCCGACAGCGGCGTAGGCGAAGGCGAGGGGGATGCTGCCGCAGCAAAGGGCGAGGGCGAAATTCCGGAAGGGCATCCGCGCGAGACCGGCGAGGCAGGCGATGACTTCGGGCAAAAGGGGGAGCCAGCGGGAGAGGGCGACGATCCAGCCCCCGGAGCGGGCGAAGAGATGCTCGCCTTTCCGGAGTTCCTCCTCGCCGGCGATGCGGTGGGCGACGCGAGGGCCGAACTTCCGGCAGAGGCCGTAGGCGAGGAGCCCGGAGAGGAGGGAGCCGGTCGCACCGATGATGCCGCCGAGCACGGGGCCGTAGAGGTAACCCATGGCGGACATGACGGCGGTGCCGGGGACGGGCAGGAAGAGATCGCCGACGAGAAGGAGAATACCGGCGACCCAGGCGATCTTCCCGTAGCGGGCGAGGGCCTCGGGCGAGCTGAAAAGCTCGGTGAAGGTGTCGCTCCAGAGAAGAAACGGCACCATCAGCATAACAGCAAGGAGGACGGCAATGATGAAAAGACGCATGGGGGGAAGCAAAGGATTGATTCGCTCCGACGCCAACTTCATAATGAGGCGCAGAGACGGTTTTCATTCCCGCCCCAACTCCCCGATGCCAGCCCCTATTCCCGATTCCATCGACCCTGCCGAACTGCCCGCGCTCGCCACGGCGGTCATTCGCTCGGCGAAGTTTCCCCATCTCGCCACGCTGGATGGGGATCAGCCGCGCGCGCGACCGGTTTCTCCGGTGCGTGTCGATGGATTCACGATCTACATCGCGAATCTGCGCGGCTATCACAAGACCGGGGAGATCGCGGCGAATCCGAAGGTCGAGCTCTGCTACCTCGCCGAAAACCACGACCAGGTTCGAATCACGGGAACAGCGGAAGTCGTCACCGAACGCGCCGTGCTTGAGTCCATCTGGAGCGAGAATCCGCTCCTCCGCGCCTACCTCGGCAGCGTCGATAATCCGGAATTGATCCTCTACCGGGTTGTGCCGTCGCGGGTCCGCTTCATGCGCGAGTGGGCGCTGGAATACCACGACGTGCCACTATCCTGACAACGTAATACCATGACCGCACAGGAAGTCCTCGCCGAACTGGAAGCCCTTGGCACGGCGCAGAACCGGAAGATCTACGCCCGGCATGGCGTGCCGTCCGAGAACCTTTTCGGTGTCAGCTACGCGGACCTGGAAAAGCTCCGGAAGCGGATCAAGACCGATCAGGCGCTGGCCGAAGCCCTCTGGAAAAGCGGCAATCATGACGCCCGGATCCTCGGTTGCAAGATCGCCGACCCCGCGGCCCTCCCGCTCGAGACGATCGACGCGTGGAGTCGGGACCTGCGGAGCAGGGTTGAGGCGGGGGAGTTGGCCGAGCTCGTGGCGCGCACCCGCCATGCCGCGTCCCGGCTGGCGAAGTGGACGGTTTCGAAGAACGAATGCCTCGGGGCGGCCGGCTGGCATCTTGTGTGTCTCGCCGCGAAGGATCCCGAGTTCCCCTT
>JAHEDC010000240.1 GCA_024641425.1 Verrucomicrobiales bacterium
GCCAGTGATCGACGGGCGGGATATCTCTCCGCTCCTCCTCGGCAAGTCGACGGAGTCACCGCGCGAGGCCCACTACTATTTCCATGGTTACACCCTTGAGGCGGTGCGCCAGGGACCGTGGAAGCTTGCCATCGCGGCGCAGGCGGAGACGATGGGCCAGGGAATCTCCGAGGACGCGAAGGGATTTCCCCGCCTTTACAACCTTGACTCCGAGATCGGCGAGAAAACGAATCTTGCCCAAGAACAGCCGGAGATCGTGGCGAAACTCCAGTCGCTCGCCTCGAGGATGGACGCCGAACTCGGTGGAAAATCGCCCGCCGGGCGCCGCCCGGCCGGCGTGGTGGAGAAGCCGGGCACGCTCTACCCGACGGAGACACCGGCAAGGAAGGCAGGGAAAGCGGCGAAGGCCAAAGCGAAAAGAGGGCCGGGCACCGATTGACTCCCCTCACGCTCGTTCCGCGGCGGCGTCCGAGACCCCGAACAGCGACCGGAAAATACCCGCACGAAACGGCACGGAGCCACATCCAGATCTACGATCCGAAGTCGGACACCCGGTCCGAAGGGCCCGAAATTCCCGCCGATTGACGATGCGGGAGTCGTGATCCACGAGGGCAAACGGAATCTCGTCTGCGGCAGTAAAACCGACACTGGGAGGACGCGCTCCACCCTGCGCCGGCAGCGGCGCGCGGAACTCGATACCAAGGAACGTTTGCCTCCCGGAAGCCCAGAAAGGCGTCAACCGTTGGACACAGTGGCACCGATGCGTTGCCTCTCACCCCTGGGCCCTTACGGCAACTCCACGACAACCCGGTAATAGGTCCGCTCAGGGCTCCCCGGGCCGGACTGGCGGTAAGTGACGGTTTCCATCGGTAGCCCGTTTTGCGGATACGGCGTGGTGGCGAGGCGTTGCACCGGCAGGCTCCAATTTCGGAGATCGGTGCCGGCCTGCACCTCGTAGAGGAGTTCGCTGGTAACTTCGACGGGGCGCTGGAAGGAGAAAACAGGGCCGGGGATACCGGGGCCGATGTCAGGCCAGGGATCGCTGGAGAAAAGATGGGGTTGGCCACCGAGGGCATACTCCAGGAGCGTATTCAGTTGGTCGCCGTCACTGTCCGCGATCCAGGCAATCGGACTGTCGCCATAGAAACGTCGCAGCCACGCGAAGGCCGCCGGATTGGTTTGGGCGGCTTCGGCGGCGATCTCGGAGGCATCGAGGGCACGGGCATAAATCCGAGCGTGCTGGATTGTTCCCTGCCAGAAACGGTTCTGGATATCGCCCCCGATCTTCACCTCTCCGCTGGCGGCGGTGTTCAGGGCGTTCGCCGTGGTGGAACTCAGGGTTTCCAGAGTGCCGTCGACGTAGAGCCTGATGTCCGCGGCGTTGGGCGAACCGTCGTTGGCAAAGGTGCAGGCCACGTGATGCCAGAGGCCGTCGTTGATGGCACGGGTGCCGATGACGATGCCATTGGTGATCTCGGTGCGGATCTGCCCGGCGGCGGTCATGAGGAACGTCCACTTCGCGCCGTTGGTATTCGGGCCCCACGCGATGATGGGATGGTTCCCGGTCGTCGTCGTTGTCCTCACCCAGGCGGAACAGGTACGGGCCGCGCTGCCCGTGATGCCGGAAAAGCCGGAAATGCTGACAAAGTCGTCGGTACCGTCGAATTCGAGCGCCCGTCCGGTGCGGCCGGCCACCCATTGAACCGGGTCGTTGGTGAATCCATTCAGCACCGCGGCGCGCAGTCCCCCGGCTTCGAAGGTGGCAAGTCCCGAACCCTGGTTGAGGGGGAACCAGTGGTCATCGTCCTCGAAACACACGTCCACGCTGATCCTGGCGGTCGCACTCTCGGAGCCGTCCGTAATGGTGTAGAGAAAAGTGTCGGTGCCAAGAAAACCGGCCTTGGGAACATAGCGGATCTGCCCGCCCGTAATGCTGGCGGTGCCCGCCAACGGTGGCGAGACACTGACAATCGAGAGCGGCTGCGGTGTCCCGTCGTCGATGTCATTGAGCATTACCGGGATGTCCAAGGGGGTTCCCCGCGTGGTGCTGGCACCGTCGGGATTCGCGCTTGGCGGAGTGGGTTCGCCCGCGCCATCCCGGAAGAAGGCGCTATCGGGAATGACCTGCCTGGTGAAGCCGGGGCCGCTCCATTGCAGCGAAAGAGCCGGGGTGCCCGATGCGGCGCGGCGATAATAAAGCCGGAAGGGATGCTTGCCCGCCTTGAGCCGGACCGTCCCGCTGTCCTCGGTTCCTCCCACATGGCCGAAATCGGAATCAATGACCGTGGCCTCGTGGATACGGAGGAGCGCGCCCGCATCGACGTTGAGGAAAATCGTATAGTCACCGTCCGCGGGAGCGTTCACGTATCCGGAGAAAAGGAGACCGAAGTCGTTGTCACGCGGGCGCACCGAGAGGCCCGGACGGGGAAGGGTGCCGCCCGAGGAAGGCGTGAGATCGTCCAGTTTCGGCACCCAGGGAAAGGCTTGGGCATAGGCGTGCCAGGTGACACCGTTGGTCGTCGGAAAAGGCGTTAGGGGCGGGATCAATTCGCTGTCATAGGGCCGCGACGCACTCGCATTCGGCCGACGCAAGCGAAGGACCGCGTCCTTCATCTGCTGCTGGAGCGCGGGATTGCCGCCCGCGAGGTTCGTTGTCTGCTTCGGATCGGTGACCACGTTGTAGATCTCGAAAGGGTCGGCGTGGCTCACCACATTGTAGCGCACCCCTATCATGTCGCCGAGGCGAATGGCCTGCATCTGCTCGCGGTCCCGTCCGCGCCTGGCGGTCTGGAACTCCGTGTAACCCGGTGTCGTCCCGCCCTCGAAATACTCCACGTAAACCTGCGGGGTCTTTTGCGCGCCCGCGCTGGCCAGGGTGGGAAGGAGAGAAACGCCATCCGCCCGGGCGGGCGCGGGCACACCGGCAAGTTCCGCGAAGGTCGGCAGCCAGTCGTGGAACTGGCACGCAAGGTTGCTGATACGGTTTCCCGGAACTCCTCCCGGCCAGCGCACCAGGGCACCGACCCGGATCCCACCCTCCCAGCAGTCGCGCTTGATGCCGTCGAACGGCCCGAACGAATTGAAGAAGGTCGGCGCGTAGCTCACGGCGAAGTTCAGGTAGTCCTCCTTGCTCGGCCCGTTGTCGGTCGTGAAGACGATCAGGGTGTTGTCGTCCACACCGAGATCCTGCAGCGTCCGCACGAGATCGCCGAGGCAGTCGTCGATGCGTCGCACCGATGTCGCGAATCGCTTGTAGACGGCGGGCCAGGCGACCTCCGCCGTTCCGGCGTTCCCGTCGTCGTCATAGGTCGCATTGGCGTAGTCCGGGTGCGCGTAACCATCGATCGTCCCCGACGCGGTGTTGATCATGTTGCCGGGAGTGCCGTTCCATTGCAATCCGCCGCTCAATCCGGCGCCGGCGGGATAGGCTTGGGTCGGATATTCCAGCACCGCGTGCGGCGTGTCGTAGGCGAGAAAAAGAAAGAACGGTTGCGCGGGATTCGCCGCCTGGTGATCGGCGATCCATTTCTTCGAACGGGCGGTGAACAGATCCGTCGTGTAGCACTTGTCGAGACCGGCGGAGACTTCGGTGTTGTTTTCCCAGACCTCCTTCGCGCCGCCGCCCGCGCCACCTTCCTTTGGATAATGCTCGTGCCCGTCACCGTGGCGCACGTAGCCGTAGTAGTAATCGAAGCCACGCTTCGTCGGATAGGCCGGCCAGGCGCTGGGATTTCCGCCGCTCCCCTGAAGGCCCCACTTCCCGATGCAGGCCGTCGCGTAGCCTGCCCCCTTGAGCACGGAGGCCAGCGTGTGGTTGTCCTCCAGGGCCTTGTCGAACTGGTTGTCCCGCACATTCGCGTGTCCCTGGTGCACACCGGTGAGCAAGGACCCGCGCGACGGCGCGCAGACCGGTGCCGGGCAGTAGTGATGCGGGAGCAGCAAGCCCTCTCCCGCGAGGGTGTCGAGCTTCGGCGTGAAATGCCAGGGCTCGCTCCGGTCATTGTTCATCGCCCGAAGGTTCTGGAAAAAATAACCGACATCTCCGTAGCCGAGGTCATCGCAGAGGACGAAGAGGATGTTCGGGCGACTCCCGGCTCCCTGGCCGAAAGCGGAAACACAGAGAAACGGCAACACGAAGGGCCACTTGAGATATCGATGAAGGGAGGGCATTGAGATGGAATGGAACGAAGGAATCGGACGCGGCATAGCATGGGGGGAAATTCCCGTTTTCGCCAGCGGAGGATGGAATGGCCCCGCGAAGAGGGCAAGGCTCTCCGCACCCTAGCGTTTTCGCTGGCATTTGCGATCTCGGCCCGTCCGCGGGAGAGAAAGGGAAATGGCAGCAATTCTTGGAGCTGGTCATTTCTCCTGCCGTCGTCAAGAATGCCCCCATGAAAGCCCTCCTCGCGCTCGCGGCCCCGTTCTTCCTTGCCTTCTCGTCATTCCCGGCGAACGCTGGGCGACCAAACATCGTCTTTCTTCTTGCCGACGACCTCGGCTTCGCCGACTGCGGATTCAACGGGGGAACGCAGATCAAGACCCCTCACCTCGACAAGCTCGCAGGGGCCGGAACGGTCTTCGATGCCTTCTACGTCCAGCCGGTGTGCTCCCCGACGCGCGCGGCGCTCATGACCGG
The DNA here is from genome assembly GCA_024641425.1 of Verrucomicrobiales bacterium. GTDB lineage: Bacteria > Verrucomicrobiota > Verrucomicrobiia > Verrucomicrobiales > DEV007 > JAHEDC01. The sequence continues at coordinate 4,637 of JAHEDC010000240.1, forward strand.
GCGTTATCCGATGCGCCATGGCCTTCAGGTCGGCGTCATCACGCCGGGCGCTCCCTTTGGATTGCCGCTTGAGGAACGCACGCTGCCGGACGCGCTGCGCGAAGCCGGCTACCGCACGGTGATCTGCGGAAAGTGGCACCTCGGCGAGTTCGAAAAGGCATACTTGCCAAACCAGCGCGGCTTCGACCATGCCTATGGGCATTACTTCGGAGCCCTCGACTATTTCACCCACACCCGCAACGGAGTGGTCGACTGGTACCGGAATGGCGAACGCCTCGACGAGCAAGGCTACACCACCCACCTCGTCGCCCGCGAGGCCGTGAAAGTCGTGGAGGAGCACGACGGCAAGACTCCCTTGTTCCTCTACATTCCCTTCAATGCCGTGCATTCCCCGTTCCAGGTTCCAGAGGCGTATATGGCCCCCTACGAGGATCTGCCGGCGCCGCGCCGCAGACTCGCCGGGATGCTTGCCGCATTGGACGAGGCCGTCGGCCGGATCGTCGCGGCCGTCGAGGAAAAAGGCTTGCGTGAAAACACCCTTTTCATTTTCTCCAGCGACAACGGAGGCCCCAGTCCGGGGCGCGTTACAGACAACTCCCCCTTGCGCGGAGGCAAGGGAGGCCTCTACGAGGGCGGCGTGCGTGTTTGTGCCTTCGCCACTTGGGACGGAAACATTCCCGCGGGCAAACGTCTCAAGGAACCACTGCACATGGTGGACTGGTTCCCCACTCTCGTCCGACAGGCCGAAGGATCGCTCGTGCCGGAGAAGCAGAAGCTCCCCCTCGATGGTCGCGATCTCTGGCCCACCCTTGTCGGCGGCAAACCGACGCCGCACGAGGAGATCCTTCTCAACACCACGCCGAGCGGAGGAGCGATCCGGGTAGGCGACTGGAAACTCAAGCTTCACCTCCAGCGGAATCTGGAAGAGGTCGAACTCTTCAACTTGGAGACCGATCTCGGCGAGGCCCAGAACCTTGCCGATGCGAATCGCGAGAGGGTCAGGGATCTCCGGGCCCGCTACGACCGCTGGGCCGCCCAGGCCGTTAGCCCGAGGAACAAGGAAAAACCGTGAGGGCTTGGCGGGGGGGCGGGACACTGAGTCGGCGGTTTTCTTCGGGAGGTGGCAAGGTGGTTGGACCTTGCCTGTGAAGTTGGCCCTTGATAGGCTGGGGCACTTCACCATGAAACCTTCTCCCACGCTCATCGCTCTCCTCCTTTCGTCCTCTCCCGTGATCGCCCGGGATCTCGAGGTCTCGTCGGATCGCCCCAACGTCGTCTACATCATGGCCGATGAGCTCGGTTACTTCGAGCCGGGCTTCATGGGGAATCCGAACATCCTCACCCCGAACATCGACCGCATGGCCGCGGAGGGGATGCGTTTCGACAATCTTTTCGCCGGTTCCTCGGTCTGTGCGCCGACGCGCTGCACCTTCCTCACCGGCAAACACAGCGGGCATACCTCCGTCCGGTCCAATGGGGGCGGAACTCCGATGCGCGCCGATGAGGAAACCATCGCCTCGATGCTCAAGCCGCTCGGCTATGCCACCGGCGGCTACGGAAAATGGGGCTGTGGTGGGCGCGACTCGACGGGGGTTCCGGAGAAGCATGGCTTCGACGAATTCCTCGGTTACTACGATCAGGTGCACGCCCACACTTACTTCCCGCCCTATCTTATTCGGAACAGCGAAGAAGTGCCGCTCGATGGGAACAACGGAGGGAGCGCGGGCAAGACTTACTCCCAGTATGTCATCCATGAGGCGGCGGTGAAGTTCATCCGCGAACACAGCGCGCAACCGTTTTTCGCCTATCTTCCCTACACGCCGCCGCACGGGCTCTTCGACATCCCCGACAGCGATCCAGCCTGGGCACTTTACAAGGACAAGCCATGGCCGGAGCAAGCACGTCGCTATGCGGCGATGGTCACGATGCTGGACCGACAGGTCGGCGAGATTCTCGCGTTGCTTAGGGAACTCGGCCTCGACGAGAAAACGATTGTCTTCTTTAGCGGCGACAACGGCGGGGCTGACTATTTCAAATCGGGCGAGTATCCGCGGGGCATTCACCTGGCGAACAAGAACCCGAAGACCGGCGTCGAATACCGGGGCACGAAAGGCACGCTCTATGAGGGGGGCTTGCGCATTCCCTTCGTCGCGCGCTGGCCCGGCAAGATCGCGCCCGGGAGCACGAGCGCTTATCTCGGGTATTTCCCGGATATGCTTCCGACGGTCGCGGAACTTACCGGCGCAAAGGTTCCCTCCGGCATCGACGGGCTTAGTCTGGTGCCGACCTTGATCGGAGAGGCCGCAGCCGGACACGCCCAGGCTGAACACGATTTTCTCTATTGGGAGATCGGTGGCTGGATCGCCATCCGGCAGGGGAACTGGCGGGCGGTGAAGGCACCGAAAGGAAAGGAATGGGAACTCTATGATCTATCGACCGACCCTTCCGAGTCGAAGGACCTCTCCGGCGCACAGGCCGACGTGCTCGCGAAGCTCGTTGCGCTCGCCGAAAACGCCCATGAGCCCGTGCGCGAAGGTACCTTCAAGACGACGGTGCGCCACGAACGCGACCGTCGGGCGAAGTTCGGGCAACACGATGCGGCGCCCGCCCGCCCGGAAAAACAAAAGCAATCCCCGAAGATCCATCCGATGCCGACCGAAGGTCTCCTCCCGAACAGGGATTGGACGATCGTCCGCGCCAGCAGCGAGAACATCGGCAACGGGAAATTCGCCCGCAACGCCATTGACGGCGATCCCTCCACGCTCTGGCACTCGCGATTCGGCGCCGATGCCGCTTTGCCGCCGCATGAACTCGTGATCGATCTCGGAGCCGAGCATCTCATCCGTGGCTTTGTCTATCTCGGTCGGCAGGACGCGGGCTGGAATGGCGCGGTCAAGGACGTCGAGTTCGCGGTTTCGAAGACCGCCGATGGCTTCGGTGAAGCCGTTGCCACGGCGAGCCTTATGAAAGCCAAGACACCGCAGACGATCCCGTGTCCGGAGGTCAAGGGGCGTTACATTCTGCTTCGCGGATTGACCGAACACGGTGACGGTAGTTTCGCGACCGTTGCGGAGTTAGGCGTTGTTGGGGAATAAGTGGCCAGTCACTGTCGACCGTCCCATCACGAATGGAGGCGAAACCTATGAATCCTTTGAGAAAATCCTTCGGCGAGTGCCTCGCCCTTGAAGACGGCACGGTGTCTGCCCGTGTCCTTCCTCTCGACCGCGCATCCGCCGGCCGCGAGTTTGAGACCGCCACCTTCGGCCTCGGCTGATTCTGGGGACCGGACTCCCAGTTCGGGAGTCTCGACGGAATCCTCCGCACCCGCGCGGGTTATTGCGGGGGGATGCTCGAACAGCCGAGTTACTATGCGCTTGGCGATCATACCGAGGCGATTTCGCTCGACTATGATCCCTCCGTGATAGGTTACGGCGATCTGTTAGGGCATTTCTGGAACAGCCACCGTTGCGAGCGTAACAACGCGAGTCGGCAGTATCTTCATGCGGTTTTTTATCGCAACGCATCGCAGAAGTCCGCCGCGGAGGGTTCGCGGGTCGCGCACGCCGAACGCGTGGGCATTCCCGTTTCCCGGGTCGCGACCGAGATATTACCGGTGCGACACTTCACCTATGCCGAAAACTACCATCAGAAATATTGTCTGACCCGCTTCCGCGAAATTCGGGACTTTCTCTGCGCGACCTATCCCGCGGGAAAGGCCCTCGCCGATTCCGCCGTCGCGACGCGACTCAATGCTTACCTTGGTTCTGGGATGGGCCGGGACTGGGAATTAATCCTGAGCGAATTGGCTTCCTACGGTTTGCCGGAAATGATCGCAACGAGACTTCGGAAGTTAGCAGCCGGCAGGAGTGGATTCCCCATAAACGTGGAAGGGAGTTAGTCGGATGTGACTCCAACCGGATTGAGGGCAAGCGCGGTTTTGAGCGTGATCATGCCATCGCACCTTTCTTTGAAGGCGGTGATGTGACGTGAACGCCGGTGGGCGTCGAAATCGGCGGGAGTTTCCCAGCGCTCCAGAACGGTGAAGATCTCGGGGTGATCCGATGCCTGAAAGGCGGCGTAGTAAGCGCAGCCCGGTTCGCGGCGGGATTCCCGCTCGAGCGTCACAAGCTCGGCCTTGAAGACCGCGACCGCGGCGGCCTTAACGGTGAACTGAATCCATTGGGTAATCATTCCGATGAAGGGTTCGGGAGCCAAGAAGGTGAGGGTTTCAATCGAGTTTCCAGTCGACCTCGACTTTCTGCTCGCCGCCGAAGCGGTCGAGGTATTTCACATAGCCGTGGGTCACCCCGTATTCGTGGACTGCTTTCGTCACTTTCACGTCATAGCAGCAGTATTCGGCAATGTCGAGAATGCGGCCCTCTTGCCACCAGCGGATGGCGTCGAGGCCTTGGGCGGACTTGCCGGTGCCGAGAGAGGCGGAGGCGATGGATTCGAGTTTCAGGCGATGTCCGATCTTCTGTTCGATGTCGACCATGAGATCGAGGCTGACGCATTGTTCCGCGAGATAGACAGGGCGATAACCCTCGAGGACGGCGTAGTCGAAGCTGATGTGATTGAAGCCGACCACGACATCGGCTTGAACAAGTTCGTCCATGAGGTCTCCGACGCGTTCCTCGTTGTAGATCACGTATTTGCCGGCCTGCGTGCTGTAAGTGACACCGATGGACATACCCATCGCGCCCTTGTTGTTCCATCCACCGACATCATTCGCGGAGCGCTGGGTCTCAAGGTCGAAGTAGACGATGTTGGTGGGCATAGCGAACGAATT
>JAHEDC010000691.1 GCA_024641425.1 Verrucomicrobiales bacterium
CCGAGACTGTTCTCGACCAGACCACATTGATGGCACCGGAACACGAAATCCCCGCCGTGAGGAAACACCCGGAGCGTCCGCACCTCAACGGCATTCGTCCGACCGCACGGACACGGATGGGAAACACCGAGCAACGGCGCGTCGGGACGCACCGCGACCCCGCCGGCACGGAGGAGATTCTCCAGATCGGGCGGAGCCTCCGGACTAGGCCACCTTTGCCGCATGGCGTCCTCCCTTCTTCAGTTTTCCGACCGGCACCGGAACGGCCACCCCATCGGACAGGAGCGGGAGTTCCTCGCGAAACCGGCCGGCTGATTTCCGGGAAGGGAGGGGCATGGAGACAGCCTCCCCTTCCCTCGTGATCTCCAGCAGCCGGCCGGATACGACCCACGGAAACGGAGCTTCCGGGGAGGCATGTTCGACCCTCGGCCCGAGATGAAGACGCGCCAGTCGGGCCAGTCTCGAACCTTTCGCCCGACCCAAGGCCATCGCGGCGACCCGGTTCTCCAGCATCAGATCCTGGAGGAACAGCGCCATGAAACTCCCCCGCCCCCGGAAGATCGTGGCCAACGCCCGGCGGTGGTTCCAATCCCGGCGCTGCCGGTAATACCGGAACCGCCGCAGAATCCCCTTCTCGGCCGACAGCAGGGAGTCGAGCGGGGCGATGACCAGGTGGTATTCCACGATGTCGCCGGGCGTGACGGCCCGGGGTTCCAGCACGGGAAGCCTCTCCAGAATGCCGGTGATCCGGCGCTGGACGGAGTAAAGCTGAAGACCAAGTGAAGGGGTTCGGGGCATTTCCGTTTGAGAGGCGGGTCAGATGGCGCTGGAAGCGGGGGTGTTTTTGGGGCGGTGGCCGGGACACGGTCACGGCGACCATCTCCACGGAAGGCAGCACGGCCCGCACGGCCCCGTTTCCGCAAAAATACCCGCGCTCCCGCCCCCGGTCCAGTGGAATCTCCAACTCCCGAGAAAGGAATTCCGCGCCACGAAGTGGGAAAAAGCGCCCCTCTCCCGCTCCTCGCTCTTCCGGAAAGATCCCTCCGTGAAGGAAAACGGAGGAGATAGTAGGCCCATCCGTCGGTCTCCCCTTCCCCCTGGCGAGCAGCCGCCCGAAGAGACCGGCGAAAACTCCGGAGGTCAGCCCATGGAAATGGTGGTCGATTCCGCTCCCCTGGAGTTCGTGGTGGGGAAAAATGCCGGCGTGAAGGAATCTCCATTTTCGGCTCGCCTACATGCCACTCGGGATGACGCCCATGATCGTCCACGAAAGACACCGTATCCCCTTTCTTACCGTGCCCTCCAATCGTCCACACCACCCCGATATCGTTGCCCCCCAAACACGTCAGATGAAGGCCCGCCTCCCCCCTTCTCCCGTTGCCAATCGAGGACTCCGCTGAGGTAATTCGTTATGAAATTGTTATGAAATTACCAGGTCGGCATTTTCAATGCCTTATAATCAATGAGTTACGAAGTGGAGGCGAGGGGAGTCGAACCCCTGTCCTTATGATTGCCCGCTCGAGCGTCTACATGCATAGCTGGTGTTCGGTATTCGGGAGGGACTCCACAGTCAGCAAGGAGGCCGTTCCCTAGATTCCTGTTACCTTTCGCCCTCCCGCGCGGAAACCCCGCTGGGGGCTAGCCTGCTGGTAGTCGCCCCCGGCCTTAGCAGGCGTTGGGTCGGGGACGTCGCTGTCAATTAAGCAGCGAGTGCGAGTTCCTGGTTGGAGTCTGCAGTTATTTGTTTTGATCGGCTATTAACGAGGCCAACCGATCAACCTCGGCATGCAACCAGAGTTTCGAACCATAAGTCGAAGCCAGGACGCCCCCGTATTCGCTTGATGATCCTCGACCGTTGGTCGGGTATGTGGAAGCATAGGACGGGAAATCGCGGATGACAAACGGCAAAATGCGGGCAGGGGTAGGAAAGTTTCTGTTCCCGTGAGCCCTCCTGATTCCCATCAAGCTCCCGACCCTCCGGCCACCGGGGGGCAGGATGCCCCCACTACGTCTGCCAGCTTCCTCAGCATGTTGCCGCTGAGGACATTCTGCGTCGTGCTGCTCCTCTGCGGGGTGGTGAAGGACAATTTTCCCTTCTCGCATTTTCCGATGTACGACAGCTTTCCAGATCACACGTTCTACATCTACGTGGTGGACGGCAAGGGGGAGCCGGTGCCGCTGGAGACGGTGACGGGGACGCGGACGGCGAATTTCAAGAAGCCCTACGACAAGGAGCTGAACAAGGTGCGGAAGACGCTCGACAAGCGGAAGCGCGAGCTGACCGCCGCCGAGCGCGAACCGGCCGGTCGCCGCGCGCTGGAGAACCTCTATAAGCGCGCGCCCGAGCCGGTGAAGCGCCGCCTGGAGGCGCTCGCCCCGCTCCAACTCTACCATGCGGACATCCTCATGGTCGACGGTGACATCGTGGAGCCGGAGCCGGAATGGATCGCCACCCTCCCGCTCCCGATCGAATGAACCTCGCCCGCCGATTCCCCCCGCTCCGCGCGTGGTTCCGTGCCCCGGATTTCGCCGGCTACGAGCTGCTGCTCATGCGGGCGCTTTT
>JAHEDC010000241.1 GCA_024641425.1 Verrucomicrobiales bacterium
GTACTGCCACATCGTCCACTTCGGCCAGAGCTTGTACTGTGCGACGAGGCCTTCCGGACTACCGGGAGCGGGGAAGACGGGGCCGGCGCCGCTTTCGTGGGAATAGAGGGCGAGCCAGTAGGGGGCGCGCTGGAGCTTGGCGCGGGTGGCGGGATCGGCGTCGCGGGTGCGGAGTTTGAGCTGCTGGCTGTTCTCAAGGTAGGCGACGGGGACGACACCGGTGCGGGCTTCGACCCGATCCTGGAAGCGGGTGATGGCGGAGAGGGGAAGATCACCGTCGTAGTCGCCGACGAGGAGGAGCGACGGGGCGCGCCACGAGCGGCTCTTGCGGAGGGAAAGGGCGCGGTCGACGAACTGGTCGGCCTGTTTGACGGGATCGACGTGTTTCTGGACGCGGTAGTAGATGCCGACGAGCAGGCCCTCGCGGTCGGCGGAGGCGAGGAAGGCGGCGCATTTCTCGTCGAGGTTGCCGCCCTTGCCGGCGCGGGCGATGAGGCCGCTGGCTCCGTTCGCGCGGAGGGCGGAGACGTCGTTTTCGGAGAAGCCGCGGCCGTCGCGCTGGCGTTCCTTCGGGTCGTAGGCGGAGACGTTGATGATCTGCGGCATCCCGCCGATCCTGGGGAGGGAAAGGCCGGCGGTGGAACCCGATTGTCCCTTCCGGGAGGTGGCGCAGGAGGCGAGAAGAAGGACGGCGGGAACGAGGCGGAGGATCTTCATGCAGGAATGTGCGCCGGATGCCTCGCGGGGGAAGGGAAAAGTTTTCCCGGCTACGAGAACTGGAGCCGCCGCTGGAGTTCGTCGAGGTTCCGGGTCACGGCGAGTTTCTCCCCGTTCGTCAGCTCGACCTTGTGGGCGCGGCCGACGGTGCGGAGGGTACGGGCGGCGCGGAGATTGACGATGACCGAGCGCCCGATGCGGAGGAAACGCGCGGGGTCGAGTTGGGCTTCGAGCTCGGTGATCGTGGTGCGCGCGAGGAACGATTTGGGGCCACCGGTGTGGAGTTCGGCGTAATTGCCGTCGGCTCCGATCCAGAGGATCTCGTCGACGGGGACGTAGTCGATGCGGCCGGGGGATTTGGCCTCGATGCTGCGGAGGAATTTCGGTCGCTGGTCGGCGAGGAGGCGGGCGAGGTTCGCGGCGAGTGCGCTAGAGTCGCCCTTGTCGAGGAGCGCGCGGGCGCGTTCGACGGCTTGATCGAAACGCGCGCGCTGGACGGGTTTGAGAAGGTAGTCGATGGCATTGACCTCGAAGGCCTTCAGGGCGTGCGCGTCGTAGGCGGTGACGAAGACGATGACTGGCAGCGGGAGGCCCTCGCGCTGGAGTTCGCCGAGGACGCCGAAGCCGTCGAGGTCGGGCATGCGGATATCGAGGAAGACGAGGTCGGGCTTCTCCGCGCGGATGGCGGCGACGGCCTCGCGTCCGTCCGCGCATTCGCCGCAGAGGGTGAGAGCGTCTGCTTTCCCGACGAAGCCGCGCACCCGCTCGCGGCCGAGGGGTTCGTCATCGACGATGAGAACGCGCAGCGGTTTCATTTCACGGGAGTCTCGTTGGGTTGAAACGGAAGGTCGAGCGCGACGCGGGTACCGCCGCCGGGCCGATCCATGACGGCGAGCCGGGCGCTGCCCTCGCCGAAGTGGGCGTCGAGCCGGGCAGTCGCATTCGTGAGTCCGACGCCCCAGCCTTTCGGGCTTGCGTGCGCGGCCTGCCCGACACCGTCGTCCTCGATGAGGACCCGGAGGCGGTCGCCCTCGCGGGCGGCCCGGACGGCGAGGTTGCCGGGCTTCCCGAGCGGTTCCAGGCCGTGGCGCACCGCGTTCTCGGCGATGGGCTGGAGTATCATGACGGGAATGCGCGCGTCGAGGCAGGCGGGGGCGATGTCTTCCTCAAAGCGAAGCCGTTCGCCGAAACGGGTCTGTTCGATGGCCATGTAGGCGCGGAGGAGTTCCAGCTCGCTGCGCAGCGGGACGAGGCCGCCCCCGCCCTCGTCGAGAACGCGGCGGAGGAGCAGGCTGAGGTGGCCGATCATGGCATCGGCGCGGTCGGGGTCGCTGTGGACGAGGGTAGCGATGGCATTCAGCGTGTTGAAGAGGAAATGGGGCTGGAGCTGGAGGGTCAGGGCGTCGAGTTTGGCCTGGGCGACGCGGGAATGGAGCTCGAGGGCCTGGCGTTCGCGCTCGCGCAGGCTCCGGCTGACGAGCAGGAACGAGCGGACGGAAACGAGCACCCAGTAGAGCGGAAGCCAGAAGCGCATCTTAAGGGCGGCCGAATTGAGGAAACCGCGGCCGCGTTCCGGTTGGCCGGGCGTTTGCGGGCGCCGCGCGTCGGGTCGGGGCGGGGGGCGGCGGGCATCGCCTTCCCTCAGTGGCGGTCGCCCGCCCGGAAACGCCTCTTCCCGGAGGGCCGGTCGCTCCGGTTGGTATCGAGCAGGAAGCACCCGGGCGAAAACCCCGAGAACGAGGGCCTCGGCGGCGACGGTGAGGAGGAGGGAAAAGGCGACATGCGCGGCGAGGCTGGCCGGCCATTTGCCCTTCGCGAGGGGAAAGCGTGCGGTGAGCCAGAAGACGAGCGGCGCGAGCAGCACCCACGGGCCCCAGTCGAGAATCGCCCGCACCAGCGCCCGCTGCCACCCCATCTCCGACGCCAGTATCGCCTGCGCGGTGAATCCCCCGAGGACGACGGTCGAGGCCACCGCGTAAAGCAGGGCCGCGCGGACGGGTCCGCGGTCTTCCGGCGTGGCGGAGTCGTGGGGGAAATCCGGCATGGCTTACGGGCGACCGGGCGGCGGGCCGTCGGGGGGGAAAGGGGGACGCAATTCCTCGCGGTCGAGCTTGCCGTCCCCGTTGGTGTCGAGCGTCCCGAGCGCGTCCGGCGCGCCGGCGATCTCCCCGGCGTCGATTTCCCCGTCGCCGTTCGCGTCGAGGGCGCGGACGACCGGGGGCAGCGGGCGTTCGCCTTCCGGCCCGCGTCCTCCCGGACCGCCCGGCCCACCGGGGCCGCCGCCTTTCGAGAAGCTCGGGTCCGGCGTCCCCTTCCACGAGCGGCCGAGGAAGGGAAAGGCGTCGGTGATGTGGTAATGGTAGGTGCCCTCGGGAAACTCCGGCGTGACCCCGAAGATCCCGTTCAGCGCGTCGAGATCGCCGAGACCTTCCACGTATTCGAAGTCGGCGGTGAAGGTGCCGTCATACTTCCCGCCCGGGCCGTCCGGGCGTTCGCCCTCCTTCAGCCGGTAGCTCGGGCGCAGCGCGCGCACGGGGCTCGCGGCATCCTTCGGATCGTCGTGGCCGGCGGCATCGTAGATCGGGTAGCCGTCCGCCGCCCAGCCGAGCAGCCGCATCGCGGGCGGGCCGTCCGCGTCCTTCGCGCCCGTTTCCATGCCGAGGGGAAGGCCGTGGTAGTGGTAGGCGCCGGTCGGCTGGACGTGGGCGTTGTGCGCGTCGATCCCGAGATTGAGGAAGCCGGTCATCGCCTCGTAGTTCCAGCCCGAGCGCCGGTCGTTCTCCCAGAATTCCCCCGTGCCCGCCTCGAAGGGGACGCCATTGAGGGCGACCCCGAAGAACCAGCCGCCGCGGAAGACCGGCTCCGGCGCGTCCTCCGGCTCCAGCGGCACCGCGAAGGTGTAATCCTGCGCCGCCACCGTGTTCGGATTCCCCTTGCGCGGGAAGGCCCCCGGCGCGTGATCCGGCAGGCCGTTCGAGCGGACGATCCGCTTGTCGCCCTCGATGGCGACCGCCACGCGCGGGATGTTCCCGGCCCCCCGGTTCGCGACCACGGGGATCAGGATGCCGTCGTGGTCGGGATGGGCGCGGGCGGTCGGTGCGGCGAGGAGGAGGAGGGGCAGGAGGCGGAGGTGGGTTCTCATGGGTGCATGGTGGTTAACCTGCCCACAATGCCCGTGGCAGGAGAAAACGGCAACGCCTCCGGGACGAAAGCCGCGCTTTCGGGGACGGCGGGCGCGCTCCGGCGGATGGAAACTCCTGCCGCCTCGCTCACTTCGGCTTCAGAAAGACCGGGAAATACCCGCTCACGGATCTGTTGCGAGCAAAGCGAGAAATCCGGAGAACGCATGTGAACCGCCACTATCTTGGCGATGAGGTCGCAGAGCCGCCACGCGACAATAAGCGCCAGTAGAAGGATCATACCGGTTCGCGGATTGCTCTTCTCCTTGGTAACCTTTGTGCCTCTTTGCGGCCATGCGGGAGGCAATCGGCGGGCAGATGGTGATCCCGTTCCAGGGATCCTGGCGGAAGCGGGGAATTGTCCTGGCGGAGTGTTTTCCTTGTCCGGTCGATGGGTTGTGATCCATTGTTAGACATGACGATGAGAACTTTACCGGGACGATGGCGCTGTTGGGCACTGGGTCTCGCCCTCGGGGGCGATGGCGTCGCGGTGGCGGAACCGTGCCCGGTGCTGTGGTGGCATCTGGATGAGGCGGCGGGGGCGGTCGCTTGGGACAGCCATGTGCGTGGTGGCGACGGGGAGCCGGCGGGTGGGAATGTGGGGGTGTTGCACGATGCGGACGAGTTGGTGTGGCATCCGGAGGGTGGGCGGATCGGCGGGGCGCTGGGGTTTCCGGGCGATTACGGTTTTGTGACGGCGGATGCGTTCCTCACTTCGGGGCCGGAGTTCACGTTCAGCTTCTGGATGCGGGCGTCGGTTTTTCAGGACTGCCGGATCGCGGACAAGTTCCCGGACGATGACAAGGGGAGGGGCTGGGCGGTGTCGCTGGCGCGGGACGGGGCGCTCGTGGTGCAGGTCGGGAGCCAGGATAGATTCGCGGAAATGCGGATCGCGTCGGCCTACGCGCAGGGACGTTGGGTGCAAGTGACGGTGGCCTACGCGGGGCCGGACAAGGAGGATCCGCGGCGTTCCATGCTCGCGGTCTATGTGGATGGCGTGGAGCGGACGGGTGCGGCGCGGATGGTGTCGACGGATGGCGAGGAGGAGGTGGATCCGTGCCGCTTCGGGATGGGCGTCGAGGCCGCGAACGAGGAGCAGGATTTGTACTTGGGCGCGGACGAGGAGGAGGAGAATGCCTTTAGCGGTCTCCTGGACGAGGTGCGCATCTACGCGGAAATGCTAGGGTCGGAGGCCGCGGCCGCGCTGGCGCTGGATCCTGTACCGCCGTCGGCGATCCGGTTCTTCGCGCCGTTGGACAGTGAGGAGAGGGCGGTGGTGAGCTTGAAAGTGGAGGATGGCGACGCCTGTGATTCGATTTTCATCGAGCTGATCGACGCCCCCGATGGCGATCCTCTGGATCGGGAGGCCTTCTCGGTCTGGCGCGATCACCTTTATTATATCGGCGAGGAAACCTTGGAACCCGGCGCCACGCTGCAAGTCTGGGTGCGGGCGACGGATACCTTCGGGCTTTCGCGGGAGCGATTGATCGAAATAGTGATCCGCGGGCCTGGAAGTGGGGGTGGTGGTGGCAGCGACGGAACGGTTTTTTATTCCTGTCCCAGCGGCGGGCACCCGCCTAACTCGCGGGCCAGCGAGAGTATTTGGCAGCTTCATTTCGTTGGCGACTACGCCCGGGCGGGCACCGTGCTGGCCTCGGGGCGCACGAGAGTGGTACGTTGGTCGGCGTACAGGGGGGGATTCACCCACACGCTCGCGCCTTCGGAGGGCGGGAACGGTTTCACGGTCGTGGACACGGGCGACGGGCGTTTTGAAATCCGCGCGACCGGGGGTGTTGATCTCGCGGAGGGCAACCGTAACACTCTGTCGGTCCGGGTGACGGATGCGAGGGGTGTCGTCGTGCGGGAGGTTCCGGTGGCTATCGTGCCGGTGCGGCTGCATTTGAATGAGTTCATGACGGATAATGAGACCGGGATCAAGGACGAGTTCGGGCGGGTGCGGGACTGGATGGAGGTGCGGAACGCGACGGGGTATCCGGTGGCACTGGACGGCTGGGCGCTGACGGGAAGTTCGTCGGTGCCGGACCAGTGGCTCTTCCCGGCGGGTTCGCGGCTGGAGGTGGGGGAATACCGGCTCGTGCTGGCCTCGGGGCGGGACGGGGTCTTCGAGGGCGCTTTCCACACCGGATTCGGCATTCACAAGGAAGAGTGCCAGTATCTCGCGCTGAATTTTCCGGAGCGGGATCATGTCGCGACCGCCTACGCGCCGCCGCGCCTGGGGACGAACGATGCCTACGGGCTGGTCGACGATGATCCAGCGCGACGTGGTCATTTGATCCGTCCGACGCCGAGGGCGACGAACACGCCTCCGGTGCAGGTCGTGGCCAAGCCGAGGGCGACGGTGGAGGGCGGCCTCTACGCGGACGATTTCGCCGTCGCCGCCGCGGTCGAGACCGAGGACGCGGTGGTGCGCTACACGACGGACGGGAGCATCCCGACGGAGACGAGTCCCGTGCTGGACGGCGCGCTGGTGATCGCCCGCACGACCGTCCTGCGGCTGAGGGGCTTCCGCGACGACTACCTGCCCGGCCCGACGACCACGCACACCTATCTTTTTCCCGAGGATGTGCCGGAGCAGGCGGGGATGAATCCGGCGCTGGTCGCGGGGACGCGCGGGGAGATCGTCGCGGGTTTCGCGGCCTTGCCCGCGATCTCGCTGGTGGCGGAGCCCGCCGATTTGGCGCAACTGGAGGACGCTCTGGTGGACAGCGAGGTGGTGGCGTCGATGGAATTGCTCTCGGCGCATGGCGCGGTGATCCAGGAGGATGCCGGGCTGCGCCTGAACGGACGGCGGAGTCGCGAGGACGCGCCGAAGAAATCGTTCCGCCTCGAATTCTCGAAGGATTTCGGGGCCGCGAAGTTGCGGAAACCGCTCTTCGGGCCGGACCTCGCGCCGAGTTTCGACCGCATCGTGCTGCGGGCCGGTTTCAACAATTCGTGGATCCATCCCGAGGCGGCGCAGCGGGCGCGGGCGCAGTTTGTGCGCGATGCCTTTGCCCGCGAAACGCAGCGGGCCATGGGGCGGCTGGCTCCGCATTCGCGCTGGGTGCATCTCCTCGTGAACGGGCAGTATCGCGGGCTCTACGAGGCGGTGGAGCTGCCGGATGATCTTTTCCAGTCGGCGTATTTCGGCTGTGCGGAGAAGGATCACGATACCCTGGACGCCGGCGAGGCGCGCGATGGCGCGAACACGCAGTTCGCGTGGAATGCGCTCGTCAGCAACGCACGCGGCGGGGGTCTGTCCGATCCCGCGCGCTACGCGGCCTTCGCGGCGGAGGTCGATCTGGATGATTTCATCGACTTCCTGCTCCTGCATGCCTGGCTCGGGAGCCTGGAAATGGATTACCTCGCGGGGGCCGATTGGACGTCGAACAACAACTGGTTCGCGGGTCGGCACAACGGGGGGAAATGGGGGTGGCGGTTCTTTACCTGGGACGCCGAGCGCACGCTGGAGGCGGCGGGCGATAATTTCCTGACTCTGCCGAACCGCTCGCAGTTGCTCGTCGGCCTCGTCAGGAATCCGGAATTCCGGCTCCGCTTCGCCGACCGGGTGCAGCGGCATTTCTTCCACGGCGGTGCACTGGAGGCGGATGCGAGCGTCGCGCGGTATGCGCGGCTCGCGGCGACGGCGCGACCGGGGATCGCGGGGGAAAGCGCGCGCTGGGGCGCGGTCGCCGATCCGGCGCGGCCGATGACGGTGGCGGACTGGGAGGCGGAGAAGGCGCGGCTCTTGGGAAGCTATTTGCCTGGGCGCTCGGCGACGGTGCTCGGGCAGCTTCGGCTCGGTGGTCTTCTGCCGGGACTCGACGCGCCGAGGTTCTCCTCCTACGGGCCGGTGGTTCCCATCGGCTACGCCTTGGAAATGACGACGAACGCGGCGGGTGCGCAGGTTTTCTACACCCTCGACGGCAGCGATCCCCGGGTGCCCGGCGGCGGTGTTTCGGTCGAGGCGTTGCCCTACACCGCCCCGGTGCCGCTGATAGGTGAAAAAGTGACGGTGAGCGCGCGGGTGAGGCTCGGGAGCACCTGGAGTCCGCTGGAAGCGCGGGAATTCATTCTCGGCGGGGTGCCGGTGACGCGGGGGAATCTGGCCATTACGGAGGTGTTTTACTCCCGGATTCTGGAGATGGATGACGAGTTCATCGAGTTCCAGAATATTGGCGAATCGCCGATCCGACTCGACGGAACGCGGATCGGACCCTGGTTTATGCCCTTCGATACGCGTGGTGTGTTCCTCCACCCGAGCGGAGTGATCGAGCCGGGAGCCTTTTTCCTCTTTGCCCTCAAACCGGAGACCATTCACGCGATCTATGGCCCGGGAACGCCGGTGCAAGGGATCTTGCCGTCATTGATCAGGGCTACGGGAAACTCTTTGCGGGTCTGGAACCAGAACGGCATTGAGATCCTGGAAGCCAGCTTGCCGAGCGTGATCACCCGAGGAGTGCCCGCTGTCAATGCGGAGCATTCGCTTGTGGTCGCCGGTGCCCTTCCCGGCGATGCCCGTGACGCCGATTATTGGAGGTACAGCGCCTTTCCCGGAGGTTCCCCTGGATTCGCTGACCCGGAGCCGGTCCTCGATCCCCTGATCATCACTGAAGTGCTGGCCATGCCCGCACCGGGACAGGCCGATGCGGTGGAGTTTTACAATCCGAATCCCTTGGCGGTCGATATCAGTGGCTGGGGCCTCAGCGACCGCTCCGCGGTTCCGGCGCGTTACCATTTTCCGGCGGGCACGGTCGTTCCCCCGATGGCCTATTTCGTCATTTACGAGAAAAGCCCCGATGGCCTTGTCGACGACGGCGCGTACTTTGGTTCGGCCTTCGGCTTGTCGTCCAATGGCGAGGCGGTCTACCTCAGGGCTTTGGATGACGACGGAATGGTCACGCGCCTGGTCAGCGACGCGGGATTCGGGCTCTCGTTCGATAACCATTCCTTCGGGTTCTGGACTGATCCCGCAGGGGAGAGTTTCTGGGTGGCGCTTTCGACAGTAACGCTCGGCGGGCCGAATGCGGTGCCGGTTCCACCACGAGTCGTCGCGAACGAAATCATGTACCACCCCGAGGACGATGGAGACGGAGCCGAGTTCGTTGAGTTGCGGAATGTGTCAGACACGGACGTGAGGGTGGATGTTTTGGGGGCGGATCGGAGTGGAGGCAGGAAGTTCACCGAGGGGGTGATGGTTCCTGCTCGCGGCTTTGTCGTCCTACTGCCGAAGGTGGACAAGGACGAACCCGAAGTGATCGACGCATTCCGGGCCAAGAATCATGTTCCGGAGGGAGTTCCCGTCATCGGAGCGGGTGGGGACCGCGTGCCAAATAGCGGTGGTCGGATTCGGGTGACAGATGAGCGCGGGGTCGCAGATTGGGTCAATTTCACCGACTCCGTCCCTTGGCCCGAGGCCGCCGACGGCGACGGGCGCTCGATGGAGCGGCTTGATCCGTTGGCCTACGGGAACGATCCGATGAACTGGACGGAGTCGTGCGATGTGGGCGGGAGTCCCGGGCGC
>JAHEDC010000242.1:0-648 GCA_024641425.1 Verrucomicrobiales bacterium
TCCGAGACGATCACCCTCGCCGCCTCTGCCAAGATCACCGATGCCGCCGGCAAGGAAGTGAAGCTCGAGGATCTCGTCGGCAAGGAAGTCACCGTCTCGACCGACAAGCACAACAAGAAGGGCGAGTCCGTCACCGAGAAGAAAGCCGCCTGAGCCCCGGCTCCGAAGTCTGCTTCGATCGAAGATTCCGAAAACCCGTCGGGCTGCGGCCCGACGGGTTTTTTCGTTTTCGGGAGTGCCGTTCCGGAGGGCGGGAGTGCCAGGTCGAACATTGCGGTGAAAGTTTCTCGCCAAGGCCGCCGCCGTATGTTCCAGTGAACAACGATGCCCCGTGCCGCCCAGAATCCGTCGTCCAACCCAAGTCGCCCCATCGGGATCGACCTTTTCGCCGGCGCGGGCGGGATGAGCCTCGGCTTCGAGCTCCTCGGCCAGCGCGCGCTCGAAGTATCTTAGGAACAGCCTCGTTTCGCCATAGGCACTGCCGAACGCGGCGACCTTTTTCGCGAGCAACCCTCAAAACCTTGTGCTTCCCTTACGCGTTACCTGTGCGTTGATCGAACGCGACCGGCACGTCCTCGTCGCCCGGCGACCGGAAGGAAAGGCGCTGGCCGGAAAGTGGGAGTTTCCCGGCGGTAAAATCAACACGGG
>JAHEDC010000242.1:658-9391 GCA_024641425.1 Verrucomicrobiales bacterium
GTGAATCTCCGGAAGACTGCCTGATCCGGGAGATTCGCGAGGAACTGGACTGCGAGGTGGCGATCACTGCCGCCCTGCCGCCGGTCACGCACGCTTATCCCGAGCGCGTCATCGAGCTGATCCCTTTCCGTTGCGGCCTCGCGAGCGGCGAACCAACTCCACTCGAGCATGCCGCGATCGAATGGGTCAGCCCGCTGGCGCTGATCGATCTTGATCTCGCCGATGCCGATCTTCCGATTGTGACGGAATACCTGAAATACTGGAGCAGCGCACATGGAACCACTTCCTGAGGGAATCTACGATCAGCTGATCGACCGGAACACCCGCGAGATCCTTGAGGCCCATCCTGAACTGCGGGCAGTCGTCCGGAAACTTGATGCTGAAGAGGCTCCGGCCCGGTTCGCCGCCTTTCTGGCGAGAGTCATCGAGAAGGCGCTGCGTCTCCATGAATCGACCGATTCCCGGCGCGACCTCTGCAACCGCATCATCGCCCAGCTGAGCGAACCGGACACGGCGGCGCACCTTGTCGGCAATCAGCTAACCCAGGAACCGGATCCCATCCTCGCCGAGATCACTCCTGTGGCTTTCGGCTCCGCGTCGCTCCCCCGTCCTGCCACGCCGCTCTGGGAAAGCTCGCTCTTCACCGGCGCGAAGTCGGATCCGCGGCTCGATCACGAACTGGTGCAGGAGATTCAATCGGCGGATCGCATCGATTTTCTCGTCGCCTTTATCCGCTGGTCGGGGCTCCGGCTGTTGCGCCCCGCGCTCGAAGAAGCCGCACGGCGGAAAGTCCCCGTCCGGGTGATCACGACTTCCTACATGGGCGCGTCCGAAGCCCGTGCCGTCGAATGGCTCGCCTCTTTGCCTAATGTAAGCGTCAAGGTTTCCTACGACACCGACCGGACGCGACTCCATGCGAAGGCCTACCACTTTCACCGGGAGTCCGGTTTCTCGACCGCCTATATCGGTTCGGCGAATGTTTCCGAACCGGCGCTCACCAGCGGTCTCGAATGGAACCTGAAGATCACCGGCCAGGATCTTCCGCACATCCTGGAAAAGTTCCTCGCCGAGTTTGAAACCTATTGGCACGCGGCGGAATTCATCCCTCTCGATCCCTCGCAGCCGGAGCGTTTTCGGCATGCGATTCATTCCGCGAAGGCACGCCGCGAGGCACCGGGAGTCCCGTTCTTCGCCGATATCAGGCCGCATTCCTTTCAGGAGCGCATTCTGGAATCACTGAGAACCGAGCGCGCGGTGCACGGCAGTTTTCGCAACCTCGTGGTGGCGGCCACGGGCACCGGGAAGACGGTGGTCTCCGCCTTCGACTATGCCGATTTCCGCCGCCAGGCGACTGCGGAAGGAAAAACCGCACGCTTGCTTTTCGTGGCCCATCGCAGGGAGATCCTCGAACAGAGCCTCGGCTGCTTCCGGGCCGTCCTGCGCGATCCGAATTTCGGCGAACTACAGGTCGGCCCGCACGTGGCTGCGAGCTACGAGCACCTGTTCTGCTCGAACCTGAGCCTCGGGAACCTGCGGCTCTGGAAATCCCTCGGGAGCGAGTATTACGATTACCTCGTCGTGGACGAAGTACATCGCGCCGCCGCCGACAGCTACCGCGAGATTTTCGATCACTATCGGCCCAGGATTCTGCTCGGTCTCACCGCGACACCGGAGCGCATGGACGGGGAAAGCATCCTGCCCGACTTTGGTGGTCGCTTCGCCGCCGAGATCCGGCTTCCCGATGCCCTGGAAGAGAAGCTGCTCTGTCCGTTTCACTACTTCGCGGTCAGCGACCCGGTATCCCTGGCCGACAGCCGGTTCTGGCGCTCCGGAAAATACGATCCCACCGAACTGGAGAACGTCTATACCGGCCACGATCTGCTGGCGAATCAGCGGATCGATGCCGTCGTTCAGGCGCTCGACCGCTATCACGGAGACTATCACCATGCCAAGGCAGTCGGCTTCTGCGTCTCGGTGCGGCACGCCAAGTTCATGGCGGAATCCTTCGCCAATGCGGGCATTTCCAGCAGGGCACTCTCCGGTCAGACCGGCTCGGCCGAGCGCGAAAAAATCGTCGCCGAGTTCCGCCAGGGCCACTTTTCGTTTCTGTTCGTCGTCGACATCTTCAACGAGGGCGTCGACATCCCGGACATCGACACCGTCCTATTCCTGCGCCCGACGGAGAGCCTCACCGTTTTCCTTCAGCAGCTCGGCCGCGGGCTCCGCCACGCGCCTGAAAAGGACTCCCTGGCCGTGATCGATCTCGTCGGCCAGATGCACCGGCGCTACCGGATCGACCGCAAGTTCGCCGCGCTGCTGCCCAGCCGCCGGTTTCGCATCGACCGGGAACTCGAGGCGGATTTTCCCCATCTCCCGGCGGGGAGCTCGATCATCCTGGAGAAGCAGGCACGGCGCCACATTCTGGCAAGCATCCGGCATCATTACGCGAACCTGCGGGTCGCGGTGACGGAGAGCCTGCGGACGTTCGAGGAGGACACCGGGCAATCCCTCACGTTCGGAAATTTCGTCCGAGAGTCATGCTACGAGGCACACCAGTTACTAGAGAAGAAAACCTGGTCGCAGTGGAAGCAGGAGGCCGGGGTCGGCGGCGCCGGCATGGTGCACGAACCGGGGAGCCTGCGCCATGGCATCACCCGCACTGCGCTGCTCCGGTCGCGGAAGTTTCTCGAGACGATCCGCACGTTCGTTGCCTCCGATGGCAATCCGGACTCGTTGCGGGAAACCGAGCGGCTGCGGCTGCACCATCTCCTGCGCCGACACGCCGCCGGCCCCGGTGCGTTTCCGACCGTCGAGGCGTCATTGCAGGCCCTCCGGCAGCACCCCGACGTCCTCGCCGATCTGGACGAGGTTTCGGCGTGGTCGCTCGGGCATCCCGACACGACGGCTGATGGAGATTCTCCCTATCGGGATCAGGGATTCGAGCTGCATGGCACCTACACGTCCGTGGACATCAACGTGCTTCTCGGAAGCGCCACCTTTGAGACTCCGGGCCAGACCGGTCCGGGTGTGGTGCATTTTCGCGACCGGATGAACTACGCCCTACTGATGACCTTCCAAAAGTCGGAGAACGACTTTTCACCGTCCACGATGTATGAGGACTATCCGATCAGCCGCAGCCTGATCCACTGGCAATCGCGGAACAAGACGACCCAATCCTCACCGGAGGGCCGGCAGCTGACGCGCCATCGCGAGCTCGGCTACACGATCCTGATCTTCGCCCGCCTGGTGAAGAAGGAATTCGGCGTCACGCTCCCGTTCACCTTCCTCGGGCCGGCCACGATCGTGGATTTCCATGGCGAGCGGCCGATCACCTGCCGGTGGCAGCTGGACACGCCGATGCCGTGGGATCTGTTTGAGGCCGCGAAGGTCGGAGGGTGCTGAGGGCAGGGCGGGGGGTCGCGCCTTGCCCTCCCCCTTACCGAAAATCATGCGAGACCGTCTGTAGTTCCGCCGCGTCGTAGCGGAGGGGTTCGACGCGGAGGGTGTAGAGGGAGAGGACGTTGTCGACGTGCTGGAGGCGGCCGTGGATTTTGAGGAAGCGTTCCTGGGTGATGACGAGGCGGTGGCGCTCGAAGGTTTTGGAGGGGACGAAGGCGTTGGCGATGCCGGTCTCGTCCTCGAGGCTGATGAACATGTGGCCTTTGGCGGTGCCGGGGCGCTGGCGGCAGATGACGAGGCCGGCGATGGTGAGGTGGCTGTCGTGGCGGTGGCGGGCGAGGTCGGCGGCGGACACGATGCCTTCGGCGCGGAGGGCGGGGCGGAGGAGGGCGACGGGGTGGGGGCCGGTGCTGAGGCCGAGGCCGGCGTAGTCGGCCTGAAGGCGCTCGGCGGGGTTCATGGGGGGGAGGACGCTTTCCCGGGGAGGCGCGGCGTAGGGTTTCTCCTCCTCGGCGGCGCGGGCGGCGTCCTCGAGCCGGCGGGCGCGGACGAAGAGGTCGTCGTCGTCGAGGTATTGCTCGACGTTCCAGAGGGCGTCGCGGCGGTGGGCGGCCTGCCCGAGGCCGTTGAGGGCGCCGATCTTGGCGAGGACGCGGCGTTCGTCCCGGCGGAGGCGCGCGCGGAGGAGGAAGTCGTCGAGGTTTTCCCACATCCCGCCGCCGGAGCGCTCGGCGACGATGCGTTCGGCGGATTTGCGGCTGAGTTCGCGCACCATGCGGAAGCCGAGGCGCAGGGCGTGGTCGGACTCGACGGTACAGGGGAGATCGGAGTCGATGACGCTGACGGGGCGGACGCGGAGGCCGTGGTCTTTCGCGTCGCGGACGAGGGTGGCGGGGGAGTAGAAGCCCATGGGCTGGTTGTTGAGGAGGGCGGCGAAGAATTCGACGGGACGGTGGGCTTTCATCCAGACGCTGGCGTAGGCGAGGAGGGCGAAGCTGATGGCGTGGGACTCGGGGAAGCCGTAGAGTGCGAAGGAGCAGATGGCCTCGCAGACCTTGTCCTGCACCGCGCGTTCGACGGCGCGGGCGTCCATGGCGGCGCGGAGTTTTCCCATGACTTTCTGCATGCGTTCCTCGGAGCGGTGGAAGCTCATGGCGCGGCGGAGTTCCTCGGCCTCGGAGCCCGAGAAGTCGGCGATGATCATGGCCATCTTCAGCACCTGTTCCTGGAAAAGCGGGACACCGAGGGTGCGGTCGAGCACGTCTTTGAAACGCGGGTCGATGTAGTCGATGGGTTCCTTGCCGTCGCGGCGGTTGAGGTAGGGGTGGACGAGATTCCCGACGATGGGGCCGGGGCGGATGAGGGCGACCTCGATGACGACGTCATAGAAGCAGACCGGCTTCATGCGCGGGAGAGTGGCCATCTGGGCGCGGCTCTCGATCTGGAAGACGCCGATGGTGTCGGCCGTTTGCATCATGGCGAAGGTGGCGGGGTCGTCCATGGGGAGCTTGGCGAGGTCGAACGCGCGTCCGTTTCCGCGCGCGCGGCACAGCTCGATGGTGTCCTGGATGGCGGCCATCATGCCGAGGCCGAGGAGGTCGACCTTGATGATGCCGAGGTCCTGGCAGTCGTCCTTGTCCCACTGGACGACGACGCGGCCGGGCATGCTCGCGTTTTCGAGCGGGACGAAGGCGTCGAGCCCGGTGTCGCAGATGATCATGCCGCCGGAGTGCTGGCCGAGGTGGCGCGGCAGGCCGTAGACGTTCTGGTAGAGGGAAAGGAGGGCCGGGAGGCGCGGGTGATCGGTCGCGAGCCCGGCCTTGCCGACCTGCTCCTGGAGTTCGAGGGTGTGGGGGAAATCGCCGCTGGCGTAGAGGTCGGAGAAGCGCCCGAGGACGTCCTCGGGGAGGTCGAGCACCTTGCCCATCTCGCGCATGGCGCTGCGGCCGCGGTAGGTGATGACGTTGGCCGTCATGGCCGCGCCGTGGGGGGCGAAGCGGCGGTAGACTTCCTGGATGACGGCCTCGCGGCGCTCGCCGCTGGGGAGGTCGAGATCGATGTCGGGCCAGCCGTTGCGGCCCTCGCTGAGGAAGCGCTCGAAGAGGAGCCTGCCGCCGATGGGATCGCAGGCGGTGATGCCGAGGCTGTAGCAGACCGCGCTGTTGGCCGCGCTGCCGCGTCCCTGGATGAGGATGTTGGTCTCGCGCGCGAAGTTCACGATGTCCCAGACGATGAGGAAATAGCCGCAGAAGCCGAGCTTGGAGATGAGGGCGAGTTCGTGGTCGAGCTGGGCGCGGATCTTGGTGGTGATCCGTCCGTAGCGGCCCCGCGCGCCGCGGTAGGTCTCGCGGCGGAGCACGGATTCCATCGACTGGCCGGGCGGCACCGGGTATTCCGGGAAGCGGTAGCCGAGGTCGCGGAGGGAGAATTCGAGGCGCTCGGCGAGGCGGAGCGAGTTGTCGACGGCCTCCGGGAGATCGGGAAAAAGGGCGCGCATCTCGGCGCCGTTCTTCAGATAGCGCTGGCCGTTCGGCGCGAGGAGCGAGCCCGCGCGGTCGAGCGGGACGTGGTGGCGCAGGCAGGTGAAGGCATCGCAGAGCGGGCGTCCGTCGCGGGCGACATAGGCCGGGCCATTCGTCGCGAGCAGCGGGAGCCGGCGGGAGGCGGCCAGCTCGGCGAGGCGGGCATTGATCCAATCCTCGCCGCGCACCCGGTGGCGCTGGATTTCCACATGGACGCGGCCATTCCCGAAGATCCGCTCCAACCGCCGCAGCGCCTCCTCCGCGTCCGCGAGGCCCGCCCGGCCCCGGCGCAAGGCCTGCCGCAGCGGGCCCTCGTCGTCGCCGGTGAGGCAGACGAGCCCGTCGGCGCATTCCTCCATTTCCTCCCACGCCACCCGGCTCTCGCCCTTCGGCGCGCGCAGTTTCGCCCGCGTGAGCATTTGGCAGAGGTTCCGGTAGCCGGCGCGCGATTCCACGAGCAGGGGCAGCACGGTGCCGTCCTCCATCGTCACCTCGCTCCCGACAATCGCCCGCGGCCCGTGTTCCTTCGCCGCATGCTCCGCCCGCGCCGAACCATAGACGCCATCCCGGTCGCACAGCGCGAGGGCCGGCATCTCCACCTCCGCCGCCCGCTCCACCATCGCCTCCGGCTGCGCGCTGCCACGCAGGAAACTGAAGGCACTGCGGGCATGGAGTTCGATGTATTCATTACTGTTCACTAGAACAATTATTCCACCCGATACGGAGTGGAAGCAAACGGATTTCATTTCCCGGCAGAACCACTCTTCTGGAGAGCCGGAATGGATTCCTCCACGCGGATGTGTTGGCGTTCAGGATGCTTTCGTCTACGCTTCCTCTCCGACCGCGCCTCCTCGCGCGGGACGCTTTTGTGGAACGATGAATCCCTCCTCCCAGAAATCCGAACAAGCCGGACGGTGGCACGGCCTCGCTGCCGGTGAGGTGATTGCAAGCCTAGGCACCGGCGCGGAAAAGGGGCTCACCCGGAACGAGGCCGCGCACCGTCTGGCCGCAACCGGCCCCAATACCCTCCCGGAGGCCGCGCATCGCCCGTTTTGGCACGTCCTGCTCGGCCAATTCGTCAGCCCGTTGATCTATATCCTGATCGTCGCCGCGATCATCGCGGTCTCGCTCGGCCACCAAGGCGACGCGGTCGTCATTCTGGTTGTCCTTGTCGTCAATGCCGTCATCGGCTCGGTGCAGGAAGGCCGGGCCGAGCGCTCGATGGAGGCCTTGCGCCGCCTTTCCGCCCTCCAAGTGCGGGTAAGACGCGGCGGAAAGGAAGAAACGATCGACGCCCACGACCTCGTCCCGGGCGACATCATGCTCCTCGCGGCCGGCGATGCGGTGGGGGCGGACGCGCGCCTGATCGAGGCCGCGGCATTGGAGACGGCGGAGGCCGCGCTCACCGGCGAATCATTTCCGGTGACGAAGCATCCGGATCCGTTGCCCGAGGACACCTCGCTCGCCGACCGCCGGAACATGCTCTACAGCGGCACCCACATCGCCGCGGGGAGGGGCCTTGCGGTGGTCGTCGCCACCGGCCTGGAGACCGAAGTGGGCAAGGTGGCCCAATTGACCGCAGGCGCCAAGGACGCGAAGACGCCGCTCGAACTGCGCATCGACCAGTTCGGCCGCTACGTGCTCGGCGCGGCGGGCGGCCTCTTCGTTTTGGTGGTCGGCCTCGGGCTCCTGCGGGGACTCCCGCTCGGGGAAATCCTCATGGTCGCGATCAGCCAGCTCGTCTCGATGGTGCCGGAGGGGCTCCCGGTGGCGATGACGATCATGCTGGCCGTGGGCATGCAGCGCATGGCCCGGCGCGGCGCGATCGTCCGTCGCCTTGCCGCCGTTGAAACCCTCGGCTCCACCAGCGTCATTTGCAGCGACAAGACCGGCACCTTGACCAAGAACGAGATGACGGTGACGACGCTCTGGCTTCCGGACGGCCGGGAGATCGAGGTCACCGGCGCGGGTTACGCCCCGGAGGGTATGCTGCTCGACGCCGGGCGCGAGGCCGGCGACGACGCCGTCCGCGCGCTGCTCGAAGCGATCACCCTTTGCAACGATTCCCAGCTCGTCCCGCCCGATGACAGCGAGACCCGCTGGCGCGCTTTGGGCGATCCGACCGAGTCCTCGCTGCTGACCCTTGCCATGAAGGGATGCGTGGAGATCGATGTCCTCCGTCGCCAAATGCCCCGGCGGGCCGAAATTCCCTTCGATGCCGCCGCGAAGATGATGGCGACCCAGCACGGCTCCGGCTCGCGCGGGCGGGTCTTCATCAAGGGAGCGCCCGAAATCGTGCTCGACCTCTGCGGAAACGCCCGGGCCGTCCAAAGCACCGTGCCGCTGGACGAAGCCCTGCGCGACGCGGTCGAAACGGCCTCCGCCGTGATGGGAGCCCGCGCCTTGCGCCTGCTCGCCGTGGCCGAGATCGACGACTGGGCCCTCGATGAAGCCGCCGGATTCGCCCAATTCGGCAGGCGGGCCACTCTTCTCGGCCTTATCGGGCAAATGGATCCTCCGCGCGAGGAAGTGAAGTCCGCCGTCGCCGAGTGCCGCGCCGCCGGCATCCGGCCGATCATGGTCACCGGCGACCACAAGGTTACCGGCCTCGCCATCGCCCGGGCCCTCGGCATCGCGCGGGACGGGGACAAGGCGGTCGACGGCCGCGAGCTCGAAGCGATGTCGGACGAGGCGCTCCTCCAGAACCTGCACCGCATCTCCGTCTTCGCCCGCGTCCACCCCGCGCAGAAGCTCCGCATTGTGGAAGCCCTCCAGTCCCAACGGAACGTCGTAGCCATGACCGGCGACGGCG
>JAHEDC010000243.1 GCA_024641425.1 Verrucomicrobiales bacterium
CATCCTCGTCCAGTCGCCCCCGCCGCCGCAGATCGACGAGGCCGCGATCGTGCGCGCCATCGATCCCTCGAAGGATGTCGACGGTTTCCATCCCGAGAACGTGGCCAAGCTCGCCATGGAGGACCGAAGCGGCTTCGTTCCCTGCACGCCGCTCGGCTGCCAGCGCCTCCTCATCGAAAGCGGCATCCCCATCGAGGGTGCGAACGTCGTCATCCTCGGGCGCAGCATGATCGTCGGCAAGCCGCTCGCGCTCCTTCTCATGCGGAAAGGCAAGGCCGGCAACGCGACCGTCACGGTCGCCCATTCCCGCACGCGCGACCTCGCCGAGATCACCCGCCGCGCCGATATCGTCATCGCCGCCATCGGCATCCCGGGATTCGTCAAGGGCGAGCACGTGCGGGAGGGCGCCGTCGTCATTGATGTCGGCATCAACCGCGTCGACGACCCAAGCCTTCCGAAAGGCTACCATCTCGTCGGCGATGTCGACTTCGACGCGGTGGCCCCGAAGTGTCGTGCCATCACTCCCGTCCCCGGCGGCGTCGGCCCCATGACCATCGCCATGCTGATGGCGAATACCGTCAAGGCCTGCAAGCGGAATCTGCGGTAGGGCGAACCGATGCGTCCCCGTGCGAATTGCCCCTAAGCGATCACGTGGAACTTCAACAAGGAAATGCCTGCGAGTCTAGAGACCGTTCGAAAACTCGCGTTGGCCATGCCGGACGTTGAGGAGGGCCTCTGCTTCGGCACGCCGGCGTTTTACCTGCGGAAGAAGCTGATGCTTCGCCTGCGGGAGGACGGGGAGACGCTGGTCGTGAAGTTTCCCCTTGAGGAGCGAGAAGCCACCATCGATCGGGATCCGGATGTCTTTTCGATCACCGATCATTACCGGAATCATCCGGTCGTGCTCGTCGACCTGCTCGCGGTGAATGCGGAACGGCTCGGGGAACTGATCGAGGGCGCCTGGAGGATGCTCGCGTCCGGAAAACAGATCGCGGCGTTCGAGCGCTCGCGCGACTCCCCGGACTGAAAAGAGCCGAAGACGGAGTGCCCCAGAAACTGAGGGGGTATCCGGAAACGCGGCGCTTCGGGCTACGGCCTTAGGCGGTCTCGGATTTCGCTTCGGAGCCGGCGGCGATCTCCGAGCCGCTGTCCTGTTTCGGGACGTCGATCGCGGGTTTTGCCTTGGCTTCTTCGAGGGCCTTCTTGCGGTCCTTTTCCCATTGGATCTCGGCGTCCGTCTGCGCGCGGGTGATCTCGTGCTGGAATTCGTCCTTGGCTTTCTTGAATTCGCCCATGCTCTTGCCGAGGCCGCGTGCGAGTTCGGGGATCTTCTTCGCGCCGAAAAGGAGCAGCACGATGATGAAGATGATGATGACTTCCTGTCCTCCGAGGTTCATAATGTGGGAGTGGTAAAAAGGTTGGTTCTTGAAATGAAATTAACCGCTAGCCCTTGCGGGAGCCGTCGTCTTCTTTCCCGAGTCGGGTGATCTCGTCGTCGAATTCGTGCTTGGCCTTCTTGAATTCGCCAAGGCCCTTGCCCATGCCGCGTGCGAGTTCGGGGATTTTCTTCGCGCCGAAAAGGAGGAGGACGATGATCAGGATGACGAGCATCTCCTGACCTCCGAGGAAAGCGGCAAAAATGGTGGATATCATGTCAGTAGTGTTGTTCTAAACAGTAGGGTTCCAGTGGGGCAATGCAAAGGAAAGTTTGGGTGCCTCCCTCCCCCTGAATTTCGGGGATCCCAACAAAAGTGTCATTGATCTTTCATTCCAAAGCGGCGTGACTCGTGGCTTTTGTCTTCGATGCAGAAATCCCCATCCAGATCCGCCCCGGACACCCTGCCCATCTACGAATTGGAGGAGGCCATCGTGGCTGCCCTCTCGGTGCCGGAAGGGGCGCGGCTGGTGCTGGAGGCCCCGACCGGCTCCGGGAAATCGACCCAGGTGCCGAAGATCCTGCGCCGGCGGCGGGTGGTCGACGACGGGCTGGAGATTCTCGTCATGCAGCCGCGGAGGCTCGCCGCCCGGCTGCTCGGGCTCCGGGTAGCGGAGGAAATGGGCGGACGGATCGGCGACGAGGTCGGCTATACCGTGCGCTTCGAGAACCAGAGCGGGCCGAAAACGCGCATCCGCTACGTGACGGAGGGGATTCTGGTGCGGCGACTCCTTGACGATCCGGAACTGAAGGGCGTGGGGGCGGTCGTTTTCGACGAATTCCACGAACGGCATCTGTTCGGTGACATCGCGCTCGCCCGCGCGCTCGACCTCCAGGAATCCCTGCGGCCCGACCTCCGGATCGTCGTTATGTCGGCCACCCTGGCCGCCGGGCCTCTCCTGGATTATCTCGCGCCCTGTGAACGCCTTACTTCGGAGGGCCGGACGTTTCCGGTTGAGATCGTGCACGCACCCCCGAAGCAGCGGCTGAACGAGGACGTCTGGGACGCGGCGGCGCGGGCCTGCGAGGAAGCGGTGCTGGCGAAGCGGGAGGAAGGCGACGTTCTCATCTTCATGCCGGGCGCCTACGAGATTCACCGGACGATTTCCGCCCTCGAGGCGCGGTCGTGGGCGCGGCAGTTCGAGATCTTCCCGCTCTACGGGGAATTGCCGCCCCAGAAACAGGACGCGGCCGTGGCTCAGACCGGACGACGGAAGATCGTCGTCGCGACCAATGTCGCGGAGACCTCGGTGACGATCGACGGGGTGCGCGTCGTCATCGACAGCGGGCTCGCGCGGGAGGCGGACTTCGATCCCCGGCGCGGGATCAACACGCTGACGATCCAGAAGATCTCGCGTGCCTCGGCGGACCAGCGTGCGGGCCGGGCGGGTCGAACGGCACCCGGCATCTGCGTGCGCCTCTGGAGTGAAGCCGATCACGCGGGGCGCGAGGCCGCGCGGGCCCCGGAGATCCGGCGGCTCGACCTTTCCGAGACCGTGCTTTTCCTGAAAACCCAGGCTATCGACGATCTCGACCATTTTCGCTGGCTCGATCCGCCGGAATCGCGCGCGTTGGAGCAGGCGACGGCGCTTCTCCGCGGGCTCGGGGCGCTGGATCGGGAAACCGGACGCATCTCGCCGGTGGGGCGCGCCATGACTTCCTTCCCGGTGCATCCGCGTTTCGCCCGCATGCTCATCGCGGCCGGGGAGGCAAATTGCGTGCACGAGATCGCCCTCTGCGTGGCCTTGTGCGAGGGGCGTTCGCTGTGGGTGAAGGGATCGGGCCCGGCCCAGAAGCGGGCGCGCGAGACTTTTGTCATGGACGGCGATTTCTCGGATTTCCAGGCCATGCTGCGCGCCTGGGGCTTCGCGGGCAGCCACAAGTTCGACGCTCGCGAGTGCGCGCCGTATGCGATCCACGCCAATGCGGCGAGGGAAGTGGGCCGCATCGCCGAGGATCTGCTCCGCAGCGCGCGGCGGGCCGGATTTGCCACCGATCCGGCCCCGGCGGCTTCGGCGGAGGTCTTCGGAAAGGTGATGCTTTTCGGCTTTTCCGACCACCTCGCGAAGCGCCGGGGAAAGGGGACGCTTGCCTGCGCTGTGGTCGGGGGACGACGGGGGAATCTGGCCAAGGAGAGCGTGGCGCGGGACGCGGAGATTTTCGTGGCGGCCGAGATCGTCGAGATCGAGGGCCGCGAGGTCAGTGTGCTGCTGAATCACGCGACCGCCGTGCGTGAAGACTGGTTGCGCGAGCTTTTCCCCGGCGAGGTCGTGAGCGGCGACACCGCCTTCTGGGACAACACGCAGCGCCGCGTCCTTCGCATGCAGGAGACGCGTTTCCGCGATCTCGTGCTGGAAAGCCGGCAGTCGGGCGAGGCCGACGCGGGCCCGGCGGCCGAGATCCTCGCGCGGGAGGTCTGCGCGGGAAACCTCGTCCTGAAGAACTGGGACACCAACGTCGAGCAGTGGATCGCGCGGGTGAATTTCCTCGCCCACCACGCGCCGGAATTCCAGATCCCGGAATTCGGCGACGAGGACAAGCTCCTCGTCGTGACCCAGGTCTGCCAAGGCGCGCGCGGATACCGGGATATCAAGGATCGCGAGGTCCTGCCTTCCTTGAAGAGCTGGCTCTCGCGTTCGCAGCGGGAGACGTTGGAAAAGCTGGCCCCGGAGCGGGTGACTCTGAGCAACGGCAGGAACACGAAGGTGCATTACCGGCCGAACGGCGAGGCCGTCATCTCGATGGTGCTCCAGCAACTCTACGACGTGCACGAAACGCCGCGCATCGCAGGGGGAAAGGCGACGGTGCTCGTCGAAATCCTCGCCCCGAACCACCGGCCCGCCCAGATGACCCGCGACCTCGCCGGCTTCTGGAAAACAAGCTACGAGGGCGTGAAAAAGGAACTCAAGGGCCGCTATCCGAAACACGAATGGCGGTGAGGGGATTCGTTGATGGGTTGATCGCTTGATTTGGCAATTGGGGATTAGGATTTTCCGGACTCCCTTCTGAAAACTTAAAACTGAACACTGAAATCTCCCCCCATGGTCTTCGCCCTCCTCTTCCTCGCCGCCACCCTTGGGATCGCCGTCTTTTCGCGGGCGCGGGTTTCGCGGGTGTTCGAGGCGGGACGCGCGGTTGCGATGGACGGGAAATTGACCGGTGCGGAGGCGGCACGGCGCGTGCTCGAACACGAGGGGGTAAAGGATGTCGTCGTCGTGGAACGCGGCGGGCTTTTCTCGAACTGCTACGATCCGGCCCGGCGGCGTCTTGTGCTGGCACCGGAGATTTTTCATGGTTCCCACGCCGAGGCCGTCGGGATCGCGCTCCACGAGACGGGTCACGCGCTCCAACAGCACGCGGGGCACGACGCGCTGGTGCGGCGGATCGGAACGGTGCGGGCCGGGCAACTCATCGGGGGCATCATTTTCTTCGCGCCCATTATCGCCGCCTTCCTCCGCGTCCTCCCCTGGCGGGGCGCGCTCTGGATCATCGTCGGCGGCTGGGCCGTTCTTTCGTTGCTCAATCTCTTTACGGTTGGAATCGAAACGAGCGCCAGCAACCGGGTCAAGCGCGCCATGGAGGACGCGCGTCTGCTGAGGCGGCTCGCCGAGACCG
Source organism: Verrucomicrobiales bacterium (assembly GCA_024641425.1). Lineage (GTDB taxonomy): Bacteria > Verrucomicrobiota > Verrucomicrobiia > Verrucomicrobiales > DEV007 > JAHEDC01. The sequence goes on from JAHEDC010000243.1 coordinate 5,051, forward strand.
AAGCCGTGGAATCCGTCCTGGCCGCCGCCGCCTGGATGAGGGTCGGGGAAATCCTCGATTCGCCGAAGAACCTGCTCTGGAGCCTCTCGCCGTTCCGGGGCTGGAAAAAGCCCTGAGCGGGCCGGGAACACGTCGAGCGAACGTCTTCCAAGCGCCCTCCTTGTGTTCGGCGAGCCGAATTCCGTTCAGATCTCACTAGGGCTGAAGAACTTGGGGTAACGGATGAACTCAACCTCGATCGCGGTGTGCCTTGCATTCCTCAGCACCCGTGCCGTCCCACCAGCCATTTCGACGCGAAGTCCGTCGACCTGTTCGGCTTATTTGTCCAACCCGGGAGCCTTCTCTCCGAGGAATTCTTCGGGGAGCGACAACGGGGCGGACTTCCTCGGCTCCGATCCGGACCTCGGGATCGGCGACGCCCGGCCGTATCCATTCCGATCACAGCGGCATCTTTGAATCCAACGCGGGAGCGGCTGGTATTTGATCCCGTGTCGCCCAATGAAACGGGTGTCTGGCATCCGCTTCGCTCAAAAGCGACCAATATCTCCACGCGGCAGTCCGCGGGAGTGCGGCCGCGCCCAAGCCTTTCACTTTCGGGATTTCGTCGAGGCACTGGCGATGCTAACCTCAAGGGGCTCTCCGCTTGACGCTCACTTTGGTCAGTGCGGAGAGGCAGTCGTTCTTGCCGACGCATCTTCGGATGGAAGGAGTCCTGTTTCTTCTCGTTGTCAGAATGCCACCCGGGCTCTGAGACCGAAGAGCACGATCGAGTCGTCTTTTGGATTGAGCGCGGGATCGACGATGAACTGCAAGCTGGGTGTTATCTCGAATCCTTCGGTAAGCTGAACCTGCTGGAACAACTCGATCGTCACCTGGTCGTCGAGATCGGGGCCGAAAGTGCTTTCGTTCGGGCGGCTCCAGTTCAATCCCAGCCCGAGCAAGCTCTGCCCGGGGTTGCGAGTGTAACCAAACCCGGCACTGATCGAATTCTCGTAGAAGCTTCCCCCGTTGTCCGACCATCCTCCCCGCAGGTAGGGCATCCACGCATCGCCGCCGAAGCCACCCGACAGCGAGAAGCTCACGCCCCAGCCATCGGGAGTGCCAGCCTGATTCCGCTCGTCGATCTGCCAGAACGTCACATGGGCGTTGTCCAGGAACAGGCGTTCCTTCCCGGTCGTCCAGCCGAACTCGAGTGACTTGAAGGTCTCGAAGTCGTTGAGGAAGGTGTCGAAGCCGCCCGCAATGTCGGTGGGGTCCCCGTTGGCGTCGGCGATTCCCCCGACGAGGTAGAGATGGTCATTGAGAAAGCGACCGATCATCGCTCCGAAGGCTCCCACGGGTTCGCCGCCGATCGTGCCCGATCCGTTTTGGAATGCGGCGTTTAAAAAGCCCGACCACGAGCTGCCAAGCGGGTAAACGTCGGCGTAGTCGGTCACATCGAGGAATCCGAGGTAGGAGACACCGCGGCCATCGGCGAAGCGCTGGCGCCAGAACAGATGGGTGACGCGCCATTCTTGATCGCTGAAAGCCCCGTTCGGCGAACCCGCGTAGCCCAACTCATTGCCAAACGCGGCAGGTGCCACATCCGTATAGGCATGGCGGTTCTCGACCTTGAAGACCAGGCTCCCGCTGTCGGGCCTGCCCCGCTGGAAGAGTTCCCATTCACCGAAAAACCGGAAAGCGCCACCCGCTGAGCTGGTGTCACCGAGACTGTCCGTCGCCGCGAAACCAAGCGCGTTGTAGTCGATGCCGAAATCCAGGGCGGTGCTTTCTTTCACGCCCTTCTTCCAGGCGGCGAAGGCGGCCTGGTCGTCGATGTCGAACAGATCGGGCTTGTTCGCGGCATCCTCCCTCAACCGGTTGGAAACCGTATCAGGACCGGTGAGATCGTTGGCGGCATCCTGCGAGTGACCTCTCGGCGCGGATGCCATGATCGCTCCGATGCATGCAATGAAGCGGGGCAATTGAAACCATCCTGGTTTCCTCGATGGTGAGAATCGTGCGGCCGACATCCCTCCTACGGTGGAGACCTACCGCTACTCGGGTAGCAGGAGAGTGACCGAGAAACGCAGGCCCCAATCCGGACCGTTCGCGGGAGCCTCCGCGTAGTAACGTCCGCCGAGCTGGAATTGCACAGGAGTCTCTCCGAATTTCACAAGCTGTGAGACAGACAGGTTGATCGGAACGGTCCATTGGTCTGCGGTCCAGTCATAGGTGGATTCGGAATTGAGCGAAACCGTCGTCTGTTTGGCCGTTGTGTAGGAAAGGAACGGTTGGAGGAAGGTGAAATTGACGTCCGCCCTGGAGCTTTCGCCGGCGTAGTCCCAAAGCTGGGTGACCAGCGCCCCGTATGTCCAGCCGTCCGCCTGTTTCAGGGCTACGGCGCTGGGGCCAGCGGCCCATTTCTCCGTGCCGAGGAGGTCGTCGGTGGCCGTGGGCAGGAGGAATGCGGGCCCAGCGCCCCAGATCCAGCCGCCGCTCGTCGGAGAAACCGGCGAGAAGAACAGGCTCTGGGTGATGTCGCTCAGACCGCTCTGACTGCGGGTGCCGAAGATGTCCTCCTGATAGACGTAGGGGACGATGGTGCGCGAGATGAGGTTCCAGTCATCGTTCAAATGGAAGGGGATCACGGGCTGGACGTTGAGCTTGTACTGAAATCCGTCGCCCGTCGGGCCCCCGCCCCAGTCGAAATTGCTCTGAGCCGGGACACTGATCAACGAGGCGACTGGGTTGTTCAGTTTTTTCGCAAGTTCCGCAGCCTCGTCCTTCGCGGTGTCGCCTTCGGCCGCCGTTGCGGCGGCATCTGCGAAAGCTTGCGAAGGGAGAATGGCGGCGGCGATGAAGCCGACAAGGGGAGTGATGATTCGATTCATTGGATTGGTGCTGGTTAGGTTGCTGGTTTGAGTCCTGATGCGGAATGGTTCTCGGCGCGTCCTGAGTTGAGGATGAGGCGATATTGGCAGACTGGAAAACAAATCTCACATTTCAAATATGAACTTTCGTCACGATCAGAATCCGCTGCAATTGTTTTTGGCCGGAATCGTACTGTGCTTTGGTGCAGTACGGGGGAGATCCAAGTGTTTCCTCCGCAATGCGACTGGCAAGCCTGATTGATTCGGTCGGTGCGGAGCTTGGGTGATCGAAGGCATGAGGATGGTTTGGTGATTTCAACGATCGGAGTCCTCACCACGCGACCACAAAAAGCAGGCATCCGACGAGACAAACCCCTGTCGCGGAGGCGACCCTCAGGTTTGCGGCCAGGCGGCCGGCGCGGGCCTCGTCGCCGCCCGTGCGCCGGTCCAGGAAACGTCGTCCGAGGATCGCGGCGATGCCGACGCCGGAAAGGGCGAGCGCCATGCCGAGCGAGATCGCCACCACCAGCGTGATGCTGGGCCAGAGCAGATCGTTGGCGAGGCCGAAGAGCAGCACCAGCAGCGCCCCGGTGCAGGGGACGGCACCGACCGCCACCGAAAGCAGGCCGCCGATCCCCTTGGCCGACTCCGCATGGTGGGCACAAGCGCAGCCCTCGTGATGGTTCAAGGTGGGTAGGAACCAGCCCGGAAAGATCAGAAGTCGATGACGGCGCGAAGGCCGCCCATCCAGCTCTCTGAAGCGGTTCTTGGTCCGGGTTGTATCCACTCGATGTTGGCGGTGAGGTGGAACCACGGGGTCACCTCGTAGTTGTAGAAGAATTCGGCGGCAGACTCCGAACCGATCTCCACGAGCGGAGCTGCGGCAAAGACAAGGTCGTTGCTGAAATTGTATCGCGAGTAGCCGATTCCCATGACATCGTTGACCCGCCCGGGGACGAGGCCATAAGCCGCGACTCCGCCGACGGCTTTGGACTCGAAGGGGTTCGGATTTCCATCGAGAAGGGAGGCGCGGAAGTAGGCGCCGAGACCCCTGCCGGGATGGTCGGGCGATTCCCAGAAGAGGTGCGATCCATTGAGGGTGATGGCGTAGGAACCGCTCTTCGTTCCCGCGACGAGGCCTGGAGGAAGAAGAAAGTCTCGCAGATCGATGCCCTCCTTGGTGGAGTACGTTCCCGAAAGGCCGAGGGTGGTGGGGCGCCCAAAGGCGTCACCCGCCCAGGTGGTTCCCAGGGAGAAATTGACCCCGTCGTCGAAGAGATCGGATGGCCAGTAGTCCCTCGTCCGATCGTTCGGGTCGAAGACCTGGAAGTTGAATTTGAAGGAACCAACCTGGTGATTCACGATCACTCCCATGAAGGTAGGCGGGGTGACTCCGGTGGGAGGAATCACAATCGGCGCGTGGGAAAATCGATCCCTTCCCCAGCCGCCGAAGAACGGATCGCCGGCGAACAGGTCGACGA
>JAHEDC010000244.1 GCA_024641425.1 Verrucomicrobiales bacterium
GTGAGGAGGATATCATTGATCCGAACGCCGAGGGCGGCGGGGACTTCACGGAGGAGGCGTCTCGTTTCTTCCGGTGTGAGGGAGACCGTGTGACTCCGGGTTTCCGATTCGAGGGTCGGCATTGGCGTTTCGCCTGCGGGGAGGGAATTCCAGAAGTCCCTTTCGGCGACGGGAACCTTGTAGTCTTGCAAGGCGCCACACCACTCTGCGAAGGAAGCGGTTTTTTCCGGGAGCGGTCGACCGAGATAGGCCGATTCGAGATCTTCGAGGAGAATGCGCCAGGAGACACCATCGATGGCGAGGTGATGGACGGCGAGAAGGAGTTGCCGTCGGTCGGCGTCGTATCGGGCATGAAGGAGGCAACCGGAGTCGAGCGCGAACTCGGGATCTCCATCGAGGGGCACGGAGGATACGGACGGTCCGTAGGTCTGCTGGCCGTCCTTGAACGTAAGGCGGAGGGAATCGTGGTGATTGACGATTGCGACGAGCGCGTTCGAGAGTTTCGCCGGATCGAGGGCTTCGCGGCAGTCGAAAAGAAACGATTGGTTGTAGTGGCCTGGTGTGGCGAGCTGCTGCTCGAAGAACCACTGCTGGATGGGGGTGAGGGGGAAGGGGGTGTCACTGACGGCCTCCGTACGAGTCGTGGGAGGAGCCCCGGAATTGGCGGCGAGTTCGGCGATGGTGGGGAAGTCGAAGAGACTCTTGGGGGTGATCAAGAGGCCGGCCTGCCGGGCCTTGGCGACGACCTGGATGCTGAGAATGGAGTCCCCGCCAAGTTCGAAGAAGTGGTCGCGGATACCGACCTGATCGAGCTTGAGGACTTTCTCCCAGATCGCGCAAAGCGTGCTCTCGGCCTCGGTGGTCGGTGCGGCATAATCGGTACCGAGGTCGGTGCGAGCGCTTCCGGGAACGGGCAGGGCCTTGCGATCGGTCTTGCCGTTGTTCGTGAGCGGAAGCGTTTCGAGAAAGACGAAGGCGGCGGGCACCATGTAGTCGGGCAGCTGCAGGAGAAGATGTTCGCGCAGTTCAGCGATGCTAGGGGCGTCTCCCTTTGCCACGAGATACCCGGCCAGGCGCTTCTCGCCGGGAGTATCCTCACGGGCGGTGACACAGGCCTCGCGGATGGCGGGGTGCTGGCAGAGGACGGATTCGATTTCACCCAACTCGATGCGGAAGCCGCGGATCTTCACCTGGTCGTCGCAGCGGCCGAGATACTCGATGTCGCCGTCGTGAAGGAAGCGCGCGACATCGCCGGTGCGGTAGAGTCGGGTATTGTCCCGGGAGATAAAGCGCTCGCGGGTGAGTTGCTCGCGATTGAGATAACCGCGCGCGAGACCGGCTCCGGCGACATACATTTCGCCGGGGACGCCGATGGGAACAGGGTTCTGCTGCTGGTCGAGGATGTGGATCTGCAAGTCCGGGATCGGTTCGCCGATGACGCTTCCTGAATCGAGATCGCTGGCACTGAGGGGACGATAGGTGACATGCACCGTGGTTTCGGTGATGCCATACATATTGACGAGGACGGGCTCGCGGTCGCCGTGGCGGTCATACCAGGGTTTCAGACTGCGCATTTCCAAGGCCTCGCCGCCGAAAATGACGTAGCGGAGGCCAAGTGGGAGTGGCCCCATCTCTTCCTCGGCGCGGATCAATTGGCGGAAAGCCGAGGGTGTCTGGTTGAGGACCGTGACTTTCTCACTGGAGAGAAGCTGGTAGAACGCGCGCGGGTTCCTGCTGACCGTGAAGGGAACGACGACGAGACGGCCGCCATAAAGAAGCGGTCCCCAGAGTTCCCAAACGGAGAAATCGAAGGCGTAGGAGTGGAAGAGCGTCCAGGTATCGTTGGAGTCGAAGCCGAACCAGTGTTCGGTCGCGCGCAGGAGTCGGACGACGTTCCGATGGGTGATGAGCGCGCCCTTGGGCTTGCCGGTTGATCCGGAAGTGAAGATGACGTAGGCGAGATCGTCGAGTCCCGCCCCGTCTTCGGGATTCGCGGTCTCGCCTGTAAGATCGATCTCGTCAAGGAAGACGACCCGGGCGTTGTGTTCGGGGAGCCGGTGCTCGAGGTGGCGTTGGGTAAGGAGGACGGGGGCCTCGCTGTCCTCGAGCATGAAGGCGAGACGCTCGGCGGGGTAGGCGAGATCGATGGGAAGATAGGCACCGCCGGCCTTGAGGATACCGAGGATGCCGACAACGACATCCATGTCGCGTTCGCAGCAGATCCCGACGAGGGTGTCGGGAGTGATGTGATGTTCCTCCCGTAAATGGCGGGCAAGGCAGTTGGCGCGGTGATTGAGTTCACTGTAGGTCAGCGATTCGTTTCCGTAAGTCAGGGCAATGGCATGGGGAGCCCGTGCGACCTGCTTTTCAAAGATTCGGTGAAGCGGGCCGTCGGCGATGATGTCGGGGAGAGCCTCGTCGAGGAACATCGCCTCCTTGCGCGGAGGCACGAGGCAGATGTCGTGGAGGGACGCTTCGGGTTGCTCGGCGATGCCACTGAGGAAGAGGCCGAACTGCTCCCGCATGCGTTCGAGATCATCGCGGGCAATGACGGCGGAATCGGCTATCCACTGGCAGGATCTGCCATCGCGGGCAATGGCGAGGCGGAGGCGCGAGGTCCCTTTCTCGAGTTGGAAGGCCGCCGGTGAATCAACGATCGCGATGCCGAGATTCTGGATCGTGGCCGGTTTGTTGCGCAAGCCGGGCATGCGGGTGCGAAGATCATGGAGGAAGCTATCGTGCTTCCGCACGGCGGCGAGTTCGTCGGCGGTGACGGCGAGATTGGTGAGGAAGTCGCCGGCGAGATCGATGCGGCTGACAAGGGGAACCTCAGAGGCGATGAGATCGGGGAATCCCTCGACCGCGTATCCGACATCGAAGGTCGCGGAAGTACCGTCGTTGAGGCGCGCGATGTAAGCGAGGAAGGCGGCGACGACTTCGTCGGCGGTATGTCGGGCCGGAATCGGTTGATCGATCCTGAGGATATCGCCGCTGACGGATGCGTCCGCGGGAATCAGATAGGGGACGGTGGCAGGATGAGGGGATTCGAGTCGCGTCACCCAGAATTTCTTGTTCCGGCAAAGGCGGGCGTTGCGTTGGGTGAGAAGCGCAGCGGTGGAGGCATCGAGGCCGGCGACCGCGCCGACGGGAAAAAGGGCCGGGCTTTGCACCATCCCGTGGATGTCGAGGATCCGCGTGAGGAGAAGGTCCTTGTCGGCGGTGGCGACGGTGAGGGCCTTGGTGTCGGCCGCGACGAGAGTGCCGGCAGGCTTCCCGGAGCAGGCGTCGGCGACGCGGACGGCGGCGACGATGTAGAAGCGGTCGTTAAGCGCCAGTTTGGCGCGACCGAGGGTATTCGGATGATGGCCGAAGTCGAGAGCGCGGACGAGATTCGCGATTTCCTGAGCGGGGCGATTCCAGTCGATAACGCAGGCGGCATCGGGACGCTGGAAGCGGGGGTAGAGAGTGCGTTTCGAGAGGTCCTGTTTCCGTGGAACGACGGTGCCCTCCGCAAGGCGGTCGATGAGTTCATCGAACTCCTCCAGGGCCTTCTCGAAGCAGCGGGTGTTCAGGGTGAGGGCGGTGTCGTCCGGGTGAACAGCGACGATTCCCTGGGCGAGGATATCGCCGGCATCGACTTCGTCGCACATGAGGTGCCACGTGATGCCGTGGGTTGTCTCGCCGTTGATGAGTGCCCAGGAACTGGCATGGACGCCGGCGTAACGGGGAAGCGGCCCATCGTGGAAATTAATGGCGGCCTTCTTCGGAAGGGCGAGGACGGCCGGCGGAAGAATGTCGTCGTTGACGATGCTGAAGAGGAGGTCGACTTCGATGCCGGCGAGGGCGGCCGCGAGATCGGGAGAGGGTGTCGAGGCCGGTATGCCACGTTCCTCGGCCCACGCGCGGGTGAGAGGATAGCGGGAAACGAGAGCCGCGATGCGGTGCCCTTTGGCGAGGAGGACCTCGCCGCAGCGGACAGCGAGGGCGCCGTCTCCGACGATGATCGCCGTCATGCTTCGAAAGCACTCGCTCGTCGGATCTGTCGCTGCCTTGGTGTCCGCCGAGGTACCGTTCGCGGAAGACAAGGGACTCGCCGGAGCGGCCTGGGCCCGATTCTGGCTTGGGGTCGGGAGGTTTTCCTGTGGGCTACGGCGACGGAAAAGCATGAATGAGCGATTGAATGACTGGGCGTTGGGTTGGCAGGCGGAGCGTCGCTCCCTCTATGCCTTCAGTTAAATGTGGTAATTATAATAATATTACTCAATGCAATCAATTTAAAATTTACATTTATCTGAATCTTTTGGGCAAAAGTGAGTTGGTTCTTGAAATTGCGACGTGAAAGTTGAGATTTGGGGTTTAGAGCCCCATCCAAACCCCGAATCACGCCGTGAAGCCTCCCCCATTTGTCCTCTTATTCGCTGTTTCCGGTGTTTTTTGGGCGCCTGATCCCATCGCGGCCGAACTCCGGGCGCCCGCGGACGTCCTCTTGCTCTGGCCTTCGGGGAATCCCGGAGGGTGGGCGCGGGATGAGCCGGAAGTAAGTGAAGTGCGGGGGGGGATCGAGCGGATCAGCCAGGTGAGCGAGCCAACGCTGACCTACCGCCCGCCGACGGTGGTGGACGGGAAGCTCAAGGACGTGGCGATGATCATCTGTCCCGGCGGCGGCTATGGAAGACTGGCCATCGATCATGAGGGGCGCGACATCGCGGCCTTTCTGAACGGGCAGGGGGCACACGCCTTTATTCTGAAATACCGGCTGCCTCGGAAGGGTGACGTGCGCCATGCCGCGGCGCTTCAGGACGCGCAGCGGGCGATTCGTGTAGTGCGGGCGTCGGCGGCGGAGCGGGGGATCGATCCGGGGAAGATCGGGATCATGGGCTTCTCGGCGGGGGGGCATCTGACGGCGACGGTTTCGAGCCAGTTCGGCGCGCCTTCGTATGAAGCGGTGGATGCGGTGGACAAAGAGAGTTGTCGCCCGGATTTCGCGGCCTTGATTTATCCGGCGTATCTATTGAAGGATAAGGAGAGCACGACGCTGGCGGAGGAGGTGACGGTGAGCGCGGAGACGCCGCCGACGTTTCTCATGCAGACGAGCGATGACGGAATCATGGTCGAAAACGCGGTATTCTACTACCTGGCGCTGAAACGGGCGAAGGTGCCTGCGGAATTGCATATCTTCGATAAGGGGCCGCATGGTTACGGCTTGGGGAAACCGGGGACGCCGGTGGGGACGTGGTCCTTGCGGCTGGTCGAATGGTTGCGGGGAATGGATTTGGACTGAAGGCGGGGTGCATCGGAGGAGGCGAGGTGCGCATGAACAGGGCTTTAGCGCGCGCGATGGCGAGCGCCCGGAAGTTTTAGGAATCGCTTGCCACGAAGGGGCATCGATTCCAAGGATGAGCGATCCTCGATGAGCCGAATTCTTGAAAGCCACGCCCGCGTTCCGTTCGTTCGGTACTTTCGCCGGTTGTGGAAGGGAGAGCTTTCCGGGGTGCGTTTGTTTCTCATCGTGGTGATGATGGCATCCGGGTGCTGGCTCCTTTTCGGGAAGAAACCGTGGATCGAGGGCGTGGCTCCGTGGGAGGCGGCGGGGAAGGACATGCGGAATCCGGTGCCGTTCGCGGTGGATGGGTGCTATTTCGCGGCGGCCTTCAATCTCCTGGTGGCGGGAGGGCTGCTTGCAGGGTCGAAGTGGCTGGCGAGACCGTGCGGAGAAGCCCCGGGAATCGATGGGGAAACGCAGCGGCTATCGGGTTGGGCGCTCTTGGTTGGGGTGGTCAGTGTGGTGCTGGCGGCCGGGGTCTTCGCGTACTATGCGGGGCCACGCCTGAGCCATGGTTTCTGGGTGGACGAGGAGACGACCGCGCGGCAGCTCGTGTTCGGAAACTACACGCGGGTGGACACGACGGGGAAGGGAAGCCTATTCGGGGAGAAGGTGGTGGTGAAGCCGGTGCCATGGAGGTCGACTCTGTGGCTTTTCCGCACGCCGAACAACCATCCGTTCTATAGCCTGAGCGCGCGGGCGAGCCATGCCTTGTTCTCGAAGATCGTGCCGCCTGCGCCGCTTCATTTCTCCGAATGGCCTCTTCGATTGCCCGTGTTCCTTTCCGCGATCGGGGCGCTGGGGATTCTCGCGCTGCTCCTCGTGCGTCTGGGCTTTCCAACGGCGGCAATGATCGCTCCCATGCTCGTCGCGCTGAACCCCTGGTTCATCCGTTTTGGTTCCGACGCGCGGGGATACGGAATGACGTTCCTTTTCGCGCCGCTGTGCGCGCTGTTTCTCTGGCGGGCTCTCCAGGCTGGACGCTGGCGTTACTGGTCGGCGCTCGCGCTCTGTCAGTTTCTTCTGGCGTGGTCGCACGGAAGCGGCGTTTATTTCCTCGTTGGCCTGAATCTTTGGGGATTCGCGGCGCCGTGGTTGTGGAAACCGGGGATGGTGAAAGATGAGGCGCTCGCGCGGAATGGGCGTCTGTTTCTTGCGAGTTCCGTGAGCGCGATGCTATTCTTCCAATTGTTTCTTCCGAATCTCCTTCAGTACCGCTACCGGCTGGCGGGGTTTGAGGAGGGTGTCGTCGATGCCACGATGGCGGGGATGGGTTGGGAGAAAGTGTGCAATGTGCTTTCCTGGTTCGCGAGTGGGAGCGCATGGACGGGATTCCCTGATGTGACGCATCCCTTTTCCTTCACGTTGCCCGCCCGTTTTGCCGGAATGACCCCGATGCTTTGGAGCTTCGTCATCGTGGTGTCCGTGACGTTTGTAATCGGACTCCGGCATTTCTGGCGTCGGGGAGGGGCGGTGCGGTGGTTTGTGCTGGTGCCGGTGCTGCCGACTCCCCTGATGTACGCCGTTTCCCGGGCGAAGGATTTCTTTCTCTTCGACCACTATCTGGTCATGGGACTGCCCTGGTTTCTTCTGGTGATCGCGATGGGCGTGGCCGCGCTGGCGCGAACGGGTGGCCGGACATCGAAAGGCCATGCGGTGGTAGCATGCGCTCTTGCAATGCTTGCGGCATCCCTTTTCTGGTGGACGGGGAAGCCGCAGCGGGACGCGTATTCCTCGCGTTCCTTCGAGATGAACCGCGAGGCGGTGGAGCGGGTGCGGGGTTCGCTTGATCCCGAGGCACCGGGCTACCACGACGTGATCACGGCTGGTCTTTTGCGCTATCCCCGGACCTACGATCCCTACGCTTATGCGATCAAATCGGAGAAGGACATCGACCGGTTGATCGCGATGTCCGATGCTTCCGGTAAACCTCTCTTTATCTACTGCGGGATGAATGCCTACGGCATGCCGATAGGGAAACGGCTGAAGGATCGGGAGCGCTTTGCCCCAGTGATCCATTATCACGGACTCGATGGGATGACCGAGTTGGATGTGGTCCGCCACGATCCCCGTCCGGTGCAGCGGGACGCGTCAGGTCCCTGACTCGGGATCGGCGAGCTCGGTGTATTTCAGGTTCGATCCGCGTGCCTTCTCGACGGGATATTTGGCCGCGTTCTTGGCCATCTTGGCGTCGATGGCCTCGATGAGGTCGATGCCGAGGTTGTCGGCGAGTTCGAGGAGGTAGACGGCAATGTCGGCGATCTCGTCCCGGAGGGCCTCGTTTTTCGCGGCGACGACATCAGCGGTTTCGGCAGGGGATTTCCAAAGGAAGATCTCCTGCAGTTCGGCCGCTTCGATGGCGATGGCGGCGGCGAGTTCCTTGGGGTTGTGGAACTGCATCCAGTCGCGTTCGTCGCGAAAGGCACGGATACGGGCAGTGACGGCTTCGAGCATCGTAAACAGGAAGTAGGAATGGAGAAGTCTGAAGTGGAGGGCGCGGGGTTGCGAGGGGGCGCGGGAGGCGTAGAGTGGGGGATTGTGAATGTGGTCCATTCCAGCGGAAAACGATCGGAAAAACAAGTCGCGCCATCACCGGCCGACGGGAAGGCGTTGACGCGCCGCCGGATTGTGACGTTCCTGGTTCTGACGGTTATCGCGTTGGGCGTCGGATATGGGTTGAGGAGTTACTACCTCGGTTTCGTCCGCGAGGTGGTTACGAATGTGGTTCCCTTCTTTTTTACACCCTTTATCCTGGAGGCGACGACCTTTTTCGTCGGCCTGACGGTGGTGCTGATGTGGAATAACTACCACCGGCAGAAAGACGAGGAAGACGAATGGGTCTATCTTTCCCAAGTCGATCCGGAGACGGCGATGGAGCAGATTCCGGAATCGCTGCGCAAGCGGGCGGGGGAGACGCGCTTCCGGGAATCCGATCATCCGGAACTGAGGGCCGGGGCATCGGTCGCGTTGGATCGGATCGAAGGCTACATTGCCTTGGGACTGTGCGACGAGGCGACAGGGGAGCTTTTGCAATTGAGTGAGACGGTGGGCGACGTTCACCCGGAGATCCTGAGACTGCGGTATCTGCTGTGCGCGAAGGCCAAGGGCGCGGAGACCGCGCGGGCACTGGCCGGGGAATGGATCTCGCGTGGCCTGGTGGATGCCGAAACGGTGGCGCTCTGGGAGGGCTGAGACCGCTTCGGATTGACTCGGCGGGAGGGAATGGACTAGTCTCCGTTCCATGATGGCGACAAAAACGGTGATTATTGGTGGCCGCTTCGGGGCGGTCGTTCTTTCGGCGGGACTCCTCGGAATGCCGGCGCTGCGCGCGCAGGATGCGGCAGGGCCGGTGCCGGTGCCCGAGACGGGAAAATCGAACCATTTCGAGGCGGTGGCGAAGCATCTCGATATCGGAGGGCTGGGATTCGGCTATCTCGATGTGGATGGGGACATCGATGGGACGGCAAAGATCTTGAACCAGCTGCTGGCCAAGGGGGCTGAGATGGCGGGGGATCAACTTCCTCCCGAGGTGGCGACCCTCGATTTCCGCGCCATGGCGTCGGAGTTGGGAATCAGCGGGATTGATGCGATCGGCTTCAGTTCCTTCGATGCCGGCGAGGTCTACCGGAACAAGCTTTTTGTCCGGGCCGCGGGCGGGCGGAAGGGCTTGCTGAAGATGCTGGGCGGGCGAAGCGGTGAATTCGGGGCCAAGGCGCTGGCTCCGGCGGGGACGGATCTCGTGATCGAGCGGGATCTGAACCTGGCGGCGGGATACCAGATGGCCCGCAAGTTTGTCCGGCGCTTCGGAGGTAAGGAAGGCGAGGCGGCCTTTGACAAGACGATGGCGGGAGCGATGGCCGATTTCGGGGTGACGCTCGGGGATCTCTTCTCGAAATTCGACACGAAGATCATCGTGTTGGCGCGCGCGGACGATACGAAGCCGCTGCGGGTGCCGAATCTTCCCGCACCGATACCGACGACGGACGCGCTGGTCTCGATCGATAATCTGGGGTGGCTCTTCGACCAGTTGCTGAAGCAATGGCCGCCTGAGGCGCAGG
>JAHEDC010000692.1 GCA_024641425.1 Verrucomicrobiales bacterium
TGGGGCGCGTAATTCATCATTAACCCCGCATGAAACGGTTTTTGCGCCAGATCGTCAAGCGGTAGCCCGAAATTGTCCTCCACCCATGAGTTTTCTCGACCCCCGGAGCTCGAAATCGCCCTGCCGCTATCCATGTCCGGATCGACTCTCGCGCCACCTTCCCGCGCCGTGGCTTCACCCGGATTCGCCCCCTTCATCGAAGACGGCCGGAAGAGCGACGAGCAGCATGGGCGAGTCTTCTGGCTCCTGAGCGGCCCTCCGCCCCAGATATTCCCCTTGCATCGCCGCGAATTGCTTGGATGATTTCTCCTTATGAAACGAAATCACAGGATTCACACTCTCGCCGCGATGGCGCTCGCCCTCGCGGGCAGCGCGCAGGCGAGGACATGGACGAGCGCGGACGGCAAGAGCACCTTCGAAGGTGAACTCGTAAGTTCGACGGGGTCGGAGGTCACCGTCATGCGCTCGAACAAGAACCTCACCTTCACGCTCGACAAGCTCAGCGAGGAGGATCAAGCCTACGTGAGGGAGGAAGCGGAGAAGGCGGCCGCCAGCGCCGCCGCGAAAGCCGAGGCCGACAAACTCAAGGAAGCGAAGATTCCGAAAGCGCTTTCCCGCAAGCTGGTCAAGCTCGACGCGGAGGGAAAGAAATACGCGGATTTCAACCTTGAAGATGGCATCATCCCGAAATACTACATCGTCTATTTCTCTGCCTCATGGTGAGGCCCTTGCCGCGCAAGCGTTCCACAGTTCGTGGAATACTATAACAAGGAAATCGCCGGAAATGCCAATGTCGAACTGATCTGGGCCACCGCCGACAACAGCGAGGACGCCATGGAAACCTGGGCGAAGAAAGAGAAATTCCCGTGGCCAACCATCAAGTTCAAGTCCGTGGACAAGCTTGACGTGATCCAGAAACTCGCGCCCCGCGGCGTGCCCGGTTATGTGCTCGTCGATGCCGAGGGTGAAGTCCTCGCTTCGAGCGCCGGCTCGAGCGAGCCGGTCAAACAGAAACTCAAGGAGTTGACCAAGGAAACCGAGGCCTAAGCGGTTTTCCAGGCCATGCCAGACTCAACGCGGCCGTCCCATTCGGGGCGGCCGTTTTTTTTGCCGGCACCGTCCCGTTCCGCACGCGTGCCTGCCTGTTTCTCCCGGGACGGGTGAGATGGCCGCCGGATCAACCCATCCATCCCTTGCGGCACGGATGGCCTCGGTCTCGGACACTTCATCATCGCGCGCTTCCTTGTCCTTCCTGCCGGTAGCCCGTGAGTAATCGGGGAATCCTTCACGTCGGAGTCATGGCCGCCCTTCCATCGCGATGACGTGCCCCGCTCTCAAGCCTTCCGCGCGGATTCTTGCCCTCCTCTTTTCTTTGACAAAGGGCGTGCGGTTTCGGAGTCTTTGCGATTCCGTTCCCGGACGGGACGAACCACGATGCAGAAGGCGGATACATTGCAGACGATCGAACTCTCCGAGGGGGTGGAAATCCACCTCCGGGTGGCGGGCCCTGTGCCCCGTGCCCTCGCCTACCTGATCGATGTCACGCACATCATCCTCTACTACATCCTCATCGGGATCATCCTCGGCTTCGTCATCCTGCCCACGCTTGGCCCCAGGGTCTTCGGCGGACTCATGCTCATCTGCATCTTCTTCATGAACTGGTTCTATTTTGTTTTCTACGAGGTAGGGAAGAAGGGGGCGACTCCCGGCAAGCGCCGGATGGGACTCCGGGTCGCCCGTCCCTCGGGCGCTCCGGTTTCCTGGAGCCAGGCCATCGTTCGGAACTTCCTCCGCATGATCGATTTCCTTCCCGCTGGCTATGGAGTCGGACTCGTGACCTGCCTCTGCACGAAGCGATTCCAGCGCCTCGGGGATCTGGCCGCGGACACGGTCGTCATCTATGCCGCGCCTGAACGCGGACAAGCCGCCCTTTCCTTCACGCCCGTCTCGGGAATGGAAGGGAGCGGGCGCGCACCGGGCTATGCCCTGAACCGCGAGGAACAACTCGCCCTCGCCCTTTTCGCCGAGCGGGTGCCCCGCTTTTCGCCCTCCCGAAGCGAGGAACTCGCCACCCACGCCTCCGAGTTGACGACCTCGCGAGGCAAGGAAGCCGTGCGTGAACTCGTCGGCATCGCCCGCTGGATCCAGGAATCGAAATCGCAATGAACCGGAAGCAATTCGAGGAGAGCGCGGAGCCGCGGTGGGAGGAGTTCGAGCGACTGCTCGAAGGGATCGAGATCACCCGGCAGGCGGGTGGACGCATTGCACCCAAGAAGGCGGTGGCTTCGCCGACGGACGAAGGGGAAGCCAAACTCCCTTCCCTTTTCCGCCAGATCTGTGGCGACTGCGCCCTAGCCCGCCACCGGATGTATGGCCTGGCGCTTGGCGACCGGCTGAACAATCTCGTCATTCGGGGTTTCAAGACGCTTCACCGGGACGCGCGGGGAGTGGGGTCCCGCATGCTGCATTTCTACGGCGTCACCTTCCCCTGCGCCGTGCGGCGCGACTACCGGATGTTCTGGCTCTCGATGGCCCTCTTCTGGCTCACGG
>JAHEDC010000245.1 GCA_024641425.1 Verrucomicrobiales bacterium
CACGACCTGACTCCGCTTCGGATTCTGCTGCGAATGGTAGATGTAGAAGAGACGGTTCTCCTTGAAATTTGGGTGAAAAGCGAGTCCGAGAAGCCCTTCCTCGAAATCCTTCTCGATGAGATTTCTCTCGGAGAGGTCGAGGAAGACCTCCGCCTTATCCGAAGACACGTCCTCCGGGAGGATGAGGATTCTGCCACCCTGCAGGACGAGGAATTGACGGTTCGTGCCGTCGGGGGGAATCACGAGGGTGATCGGCTTGCTGAGTTCGAGCTTTTCGTAGATCGGGGTGAATTTGACGGCGATTTCCTGAGCTTCCACCCGATAGAAGGGGAAGAAGACGAGGCAAAGAACGAAGGTGAAGATTGGGAGTGCTATTTTCACGGGCTTTATGTTATGAATGATTTTCCACTACATACGAAAACCCATGAAAAAGAAAGACATTTACCTTCCCTTCCTGAGTGCCGCCGCCCTCATCACCTTTACCTTCCTCGCCCCGAGTCCTTTTTCCGCGAGGGCGGCAGCGGATCCCGATGCGGCCGATCCGGCCAAAGTCGATGCCGATTTCGCTATCCAGGGGGAATACACGGGGATGGTGGATGGCCAGAAGGCGGGTATCCAGATTGTGGCCCTTGGCGATGGGAACTTTGAAGGCATCCTTTTCCCCGGCGGCCTTCCCGGTGATGGCTGGGACGGGAATCGCGAGACACTTCGCAAGGCACCCGGCAAACGGAATGACGATGGAAGCGCCACGTTCACCAAGGACGGGGCGACCGCGGTGGTCCGGGACGGGAAGATCACTCTTTCCGAGAATGGCGAGGATGGCGGAAACATGGAACGCGTCGTGCGTGAAAGCCCGACCCTAGGGGCAAAGGCTCCGGAAGGCGCGGTCATTCTCTTTGACGGAGGAAATCTTGAGGCCTGGCAGGACGGAGCCCGTATGACCGACGACAAACTCCTGATGGAAGGCGCGAATACGAAGGATAAATTCGGAAGCTTCACCGCTCACGTCGAGTTCCGCCTTCCCTATCAGCCGAAGGCCCGGGGTCAGGGGCGTGGGAACAGTGGCTTCTATTCGCAGAGCCGCTACGAGGTGCAGATGCTGGATTCCTTTGGTCTCGAGGGACGGGACAACGAATGTGGCGGAATCTACACCGTCGCCTCCCCGAGCGTGAACATGTGCTTTCCGCCCCTCCAGTGGCAGACGTATGATGTTGAATTCACCGCGGCCGAATTCGACGCCGAAGGAAAAAAGACAAAGAACGCGCGTCTCACCGTCCGCCATAACGGAGTGGTCATCCACGACAACATCGAAGTGCCCAAATCCACTACCGCCGCGCCCCTCGGCGAAGGCCCGGAACCCGGACCGCTCCACTTTCAGAATCACGGGAATCCCGTCCGCTACCGGAATATCTGGCTCGTGAAAAAATAGGCCGGATCCCGGTTTCACGACGGCGGACAATCGATCCTCGCCGACTTTCTTTGTGATCGATCCCGCGCGACGCTTGGGAATGCCCTTTCATATCTCCACTGAGCTTCGTTACTCCGTCTACCAGCGGAGCACGATGCTTCTGAGCCTGCACGCCCTCTCCACGGCGAACCAGACCCTTCGGGACGAGTGCTTCACGATTACCGAGGGCTCGACGTGCGAGTTTTTTCCCCTTGAAACGGGAGACAACCGTTACGTGCGGCTCGACACCGGCGAGCGTTCGAATCTTCTCATCACTTACAGTGTGACGGTGGAAACGCGCCCCGGAGCCCGGCAGGTGCATGAGATTTCCGAGATTTCTGTGGGCAATATTGACCGCGTGGCCCTGCCGTATCTATTCCCGAGCCGGTACTGCCAGTCCGACCGCCTCTTTCACCTCGCGTTCAAGCTCTTCGGTCACTTCAACCATCCGCTTGCCCAGGCGGCTGCGATCTCGGATTGGATCTATGAGAATGTCGACTACGTTCCCGGCTCAACGAACGCGGCGACATCGGCCCACGACACCTTGACCGAACGCGTTGGCGTCTGCCGGGATTTCGCCCATCTTGGCATCGCCTTCTGCCGTGCCCTCTCGATTCCCGCGCGCTACTTCAGCGGCTACGCCTGCAACATGCAACCTCCGGACTTCCACGCCTGTTTCGAGGCCTGTGTCGGGAACGAATGGTATATCTTCGATCCCACGCGTCTCTCGGCGCCCAACGGCCTCGTGCGCATCGCGACGGGACATGACGCCGCCGATACCTCGACCGCTACCATCTTTGGTTCGATGTTTCTGGAGTCGATGAGTGTTTCGTGCACGGCGGACAACTTCCAGCCACTCGGCCGCAGCGAGCTGGTGGGTAAGGCTGTCCTCCTGGAACCCTGATCCCTCCGGTGGCGAGCGCGTGCTTGGGCCGGTATCGGAAAGGAAACTTCCAGTGAAGCGATGAGCCGAATTCTGGACGCAACCGGAGAGAAGTGAAGGGGAGAAAAAAAACGCTTAAGATGTATTGAAATTTTGGTGGTTGTAATCTATTGTCTGAAAGAACAATCATTTTGCTCCCAATTTTTATGGAAAATACAGCCCAAGTTGAAGCTCCGCAGTTCCTATTCGCGGATAAGTACGTCATCGATGATCCGGCGAATGCCGAGTTCTACCACCAATTGCTGAGGGGGATGACGCACAAGCTGAATAACCTCCTCGCGGTAATCCAGGGCTTCTCGAGCCTTATCATGATGGATGAGGGACTCGACGAATCGATCACGGAGAACCTCGGGCATATGAAGGAAGCCGCGCAGAACGCCTCGGGCTTGAGCGAACGGGTTCTTCCGGCTGGTGGCTGCATTCGGGTGGCCGTGCAGGATCTCAAGCTGAATGAGTTTCTTCCGATGGTGGAAGATAGCCTGCGGGAGCCGTGCAAGGCGCTCAATGTTTCCTTTCACATGAATGTCCGGGACGGGTTGCCGACCGTGCAAGCGGATCCGGGACGCCTGAAGGAGATCATCATGGAACTCCTGCGCAATGCCGCCGAGGCAGCTGCCGCGAATGGTGGCGAGGTGGGCTTGGATATCCTCGGATCGACGGGAGAGGGTTCGCCGCGAGTCGATGTCTTCGTTCGCAACACGGGTTCAACGATCAATCCCGAAAAGATCGCGGAGATCTTCCGTCCTTTCAACAGCTCGAAGGACAGCAGCCACTTTGGGGTTGGCCTGACGATAGCTGCGGTTCTGTCCAACCAGATGAAGATGCGCCTCGGCGTGCATAGCGAGAACAACACGACGACGTTCTGGCTCAGTATTCCGACCGTCGTGGCCTAGGTTTCCGGTATCGTCGCGCCTTCCGGGGCGATTTCCGCGGACGACGCTTGTTTCGGAAGGCAGTGCCTATGCCGTCACCTCGAGCGCACGGAGGACAGAATTGGTTTCCTCCAGGGTTTCAAAGACGGTATCGGCCCCGAAATCGCGGAGCTCTGCGGCGCTGAATCTGCCGGTGGCGACGCCAAGCGTTCTGGCCCCCAACGCCTTTCCGCAGCGAATGTCTTTTGGCGTGTCGCCGATGACAACGCTGCGGGCGATGTCGATGGATGCGCCGAAGCGCCGTCCCGCACGGTCGCGGGCGATGGGGCCGAGTTCGTCGCGGTCATGATGGTCGTCGCCGTAGGCACCAAAGGCGAAGTGACTGGCGATGGCGAAATGCTCGACCTTGATCGCCGCGCCTTCCTTGATGTTTCCTGTGAGGAGACCGGTCGAATGCGCGCTGTTTCCGGATGCGGAAAGGGCGGTGAGAAGGGTCACGACGCCAGGCAAGAGGCGCGCGCTTTCACCGGCGACCGCGAGATTCGCGCGCAGGTGGCGAAGGTAGGCGGCGAAATAGCGATCACGGTTCTCGGGCGTGTCCGGCACGCCGCAGGCTTGGAACACTTCCATCACCAGTCCCGAGTCCGTGCTGCCCGCGAGGTCAAGTTCCGGCATGTGTCCCTCCGCGAGGCGCGGAAAGGCGTCGGGCAAGGCCTGCCGAAGGGCGCGAAGTCCTGCGCCCCCGGTGTCGACGAGGGTGCCGTCGATGTCGAAAAGGAAGAGACGGCGACCGTGGTTCGGTGCCATGGGCGCTAACTAGGCCTTGGCATCTTCGGAGGCTTCCTCCACGTCACCCGCGTCCTCGTCCTCGTCGTGATCGGCATCGTCGGGATGCTCGACCGCGTCATCGTCGTGGTGGTCCTCCTCGTCCTCGTGGCCTTCGAAGTCGTCGGCGTTGAGCTTCGTGAACTTCCGCTTCCGCATGTGCTCGGGAAGGGGCGAGAGCATCATCGTGATGTTCCGCCCGGCCTTGCGCGGCTCCATGTCGACGTGCGCCATGGTCGCGAGATCGCGTTTTACTTTCTCCATGAGATCCATCCCGATCTCCTGGTGCGCCATCTGACGTCCACGGAACATGAGTTGCACGCGGAGTTTGTCTCCGTGCGAAAGGAAATGCTCGCCTCGAGTCATCTTGATCTCGTAGTCATGCGGATCGATTCCGACACGGAACTTGACTTCCTTGATCTTGTTGACCCGCTTCGGATGTTCCTTCTCCTTCTTCTTCTGGTCGTACTTGAACTTTCCGTAGTCGACAATCCGGCAGACCGGCGGACTGACATCCCCGGCGACCTCCACGAGGTCAACGCCCCGGGCGCGGGCGACCTTGAGGGCCTCGCTGGTGAGCATGATGCCAATCTGGCGATTGGTAGCGCCGTCGACCACCCGCACCTTCGGAGCGCGGATCCGGTCATTGATTCGCTCGCGGTATCGGCGGGCGAAATTCTTCTTTTTGTTGGGCTTAGCTATGGCTCCGTTCCTCCTCGGTGGATGTGTGGGTCTTGGAAACCGAAACCATTCGGCTTGCCGGGTATCGAGCGGGCAGGGCCTTGGCTCGGAAAAAGTTGGAAATCAGCAGGTTCCTCATAGAAACGCGATTTCAGAGCGCGCGGGAAGAGATCTCTTCCACCACTTGCCCGACGAATGCGTCAAGGGTGACACTACCCAGGTCACCGCGACTGCGGTGACGGATCGTAACTTGCTGGGATTCTGCTTCTTTAGCTCCAATGACTAACATATAGGGAATCTTCTCCAATTGGGCAACACGAATTTTCGCTCCCACTTTTTCTCCGGATCCGTCCAAGGTCACGCGGACGCCCGCTTCCTTCAGGCGATTCACGATCCCCTCGGCATAATCGTTGAAGCGCTCGGAGATGGAAAGCACGCGCACCTGCTCCGGCGCGAGCCAGGTCGGAAAGGCTCCGGCGAAGTGTTCGATAAGGACGCCGACGAAGCGCTCCATCGAGCCGAAGGGCGCGCGGTGGATCATGACCGGCCGATGCTGGGCGTTGTCGGCCCCGATGTAGGAGAGGTCGAAGCGTTTTGGCAGATTGTAGTCCACCTGCACGGTTCCGAGTTGCCATTCTCGCCCGATAACGTCCTTGACGACAAAGTCGATCTTCGGTCCGTAGAAGGCGGCCTCACCGGCTTCCTCGGTGAAGGGAACCCCCAGCGTTGTCGCGGCATCGCGCAGGGCCGCTTCGGCACGATCCCAGTTCTCGGCGTCGCCGACATATTTTTCGGAATCGGGATCCCGGAGACCGATGCGCACCCGGTAATCGGAAATGCCGAGCGTTGTCAGCACCGTCTTTACGAGGTCGAGGCAGCCGTTGATTTCCGCGGGCACCTGTTCCTCCATGCAGAAAAGGTGGGCGTCGTCCTGGGTGAAGGCGCGGACGCGGGTCATGCCGCCGAGTTCGCCCGACTGCTCCCAACGGTAGACAGTGCCGAATTCGGCAAGCCGCACCGGGAGGTCGCGGTAGGAATGGTGGCGCGCGGCGTAGATTTTGATGTGGTGCGGGCAATTCATCGGCTTGAGGAGGAAGCCGTCGATCATGCCCTCGCTGATCCGGTTCGCCAGATCCGAGCAGGCCACGCCTTCCTCGCCGAGCTGCCTCAGGGCGTCGCGCTCGATGACGGGCGGATACTGCGAATCGCTGTAGTAGGGGAAATGCCCCGAGGTGCGGTAGAGGCCGAGTTTTCCGATGTGCGGGGTGAAAACCTGTGAGTAGCCCTGCTTGCGCAACTCCCCGGCGATGAAGTCCTGGAGTTCCTGCCGGATGATCGAGCCCTTCGGCATCCAGAGGACGAGTCCCTGGCCGACGGCCTCGTCGATGTGGAAAAGGTCGAGTTCGCGCCCGAGTTTCCGGTGGTCGCGCTTTTTCGCTTCCTCCAATTGGTCGAGGTATTCCGCCAGCTCGGTCTTGTTCTTGAAGGCCGTGCCATAGACGCGCTGGAGCTGCGGATTCGAGGCGTCGCCCTTGTAGAAGGCGGCCGCGACGCTCATCACCTTGAAGGCCTTGCAGTTCCCGGTGCGCGCGACATGCGGTCCCGCGCAGAGATCCCAGAAATCGCCGTTCTTGAAGAGCGAGATCTCCTCGCCCTCCGGGATGTCCTTCAGCAAATCGACCTTGAACACGCTCGGCCCGGAGCGCTCCGAGAGCGCGGCCAGCCGACCGCTTTCGGCCAAGGCCAGTGCTTCCTCCCGGCTCACCGTGGCGCGCTCGAAGGGTTGGTTTTCCTTCACGACCTTCTCCATCTCGGCCTCGATCCTCTCGAAATCCTCCGGCGAAATCCGGTGCTTTAGATCCATGTCGTAATAGAATCCGTTCTCCACCGGCGGCCCTGCCGCGAGCTGGGCGTCCGGCCACAGGCGCAGGACGGCGGTCGCCAAAACATGCGCGCTGGAATGCCGCAGGCGCTCGATATCTGACATCTGCGCGCGTTCTTCGAGGGATTTGCGTTGTTTCTCGTCCGCCATGGATGGGTCTTGGGATGGATTGCGAAGACGGTCCGTTCGAGGACCACCGCTCGGCTACCTATTGGGGAGGAAAGCCGAAATTACAACTTGAATCCCTCACCAAGCTCGCGGACTTTCCGCACCCGTCTCCACGGGAACGGGGCGTAGCTCAGCTTGGTAGAGCGCCTGCTTTGGGAGCAGGAAGTCGTAGGTTCGAATCCTATCGCCCCGACCACCCATCATTCGCGGGAATCCCTTGATTCCAAGGCCTTGCCAGCTTGCCTCCCCGCAATACCTCACTGCTCTTGGCTCCAGATTATCAGCGATCTCGGTTCGAGACAGCGCACCAATCAATGGAACGGCGTGCTATTGAGCTGAGCGGGCGAGGCGGCAGCCAGCAGAAATGGAATCTCCTTGATCAACGCCTGCGGCGCATGACGAATGGTAATAAGCCAGAGACAAAAAGTAAGCTCGAAGCAGGCTCAGGCACGATGGCTACTGTTCCGGTGGGAGCCAAATCTTGACCGACCAGACCCGGGTTGGTGACAGCCAGGAGACTGCTTGCGTTCATGTCGCTTCCGAAATCGATAAAAAAGTCGTCGGAATCAAGCATCGTGCTAATGCCGTTCGGATTGCCGTAAACCCACAGACTATCGAAGACCCCGGATTCGTAAGTCAGGCGGACCGAAGAATTCGCCGTCGTGAATGGAGTTCCACCGATGGGATTTGGATTAACGATGAGCGTTGAGAGAGCGGGATTAAAGAACTCCGTGCCAACCCCGGTCACCGCGTTGTCGTCGAACGTGAATGAAAAGGACACTGAGAGCGCGACCGGTCCGTTGTACATGATTCCTGAAGGATTGCCCGAACTGCTGCCGGAAAACAGCAGGATTGCTCCGTGCACGGAGGTTGCGGAAATCCAAACAAGGGCCGTGGAGAATCGCGCGCTCATGGCCAGAATGCTCCGAAGCCTGGAGTTCAGGGGAAAGAACGGAATTTTCGAATTATGTTTCATCAGAGGCCGTGTATTCGAACGAGAGGCGAACGCATGGGGGTGTCCGGTAAGGAGTGGCACCCAGAATCAAACCGATTTGAATGGGGATCGGGGGTTTCTTCAAGCTTTTAGTTGGCATGGGAGTGCGGCAATCGTCCTTTGAATGGGCACAATCGGTCGCGCGAGAAAGGAACGCGAGGGACCTGCCATTGGCCGTGAATCTTCAATCCGTGTCCGACGGCGCTCCCGGGCATTTCTCCAGTCCCTTCTTTGCTTCGGAGTGCTTTCGCTCGCCGCTGTTCGCCGAACCGTACCCCTTGCGCAATCATAGGCCCGTTCCCGCAGCGCCTTCTCAATGATATCCGCGACCACCGCCCGTCCTCGATCCTATCTGCCGCATCGTCGCCGGAGAGAAGGGCGCTTCGACGAGGTGCGATTTCAAGGTCTGTTTCGCGGCCCTTCAATTGAAAAACAGGCAACGGATTCGGCCCCTCTCTCCGTCCAGGTCTTCATCCGGCGCATCCAGGTTCCAAATCCGCGATGCTCATTCCGGGGGGGCGGTGGTTCCCGATTTTCCTTTCCGTGGGATAGCGTATTGTCATTCGTGATATCCCTCGAACCGACTTCCGTCCCGGAGGCGTTGCCCGGAGACTTTCCGGACTGGCTGGGGCCGGTGCTGGTGAAGGAACTGCGGCGCGGGACGCGGAGGGGCTGGTTCGTGACGGTTTTCATTCTGGCGCAGGTGGTAATGGTCGACGCCCTGGTCTCGGACCTTGATGCCGGGGGGATCCTTCGAAGCGTTCTCGGGGATTCGATCAACATCTTTCCGAGGGAATGGCAGATGGATGGTCAGCGGGGATTCTGGGTGTCCTCATCGATTCTCCTCGGTCTGGTCGTGCCAACGGGAGGTATCACTGTTCTACGCAACGAACGGGAGGACGGGAACGCTGAGTTGCTGCTCATGGCCGGACTCACGCGCTGGCGGATTGTTCTCGGGGCCTGGCTGGGACTTAGTCTCCAGGCCTTCCTCCTCCTGCTGAGCTTTCTGCCCTATCTGCTGGCGCGCTATTTTCTCAAGGGGGGCACCGAGGTGCCGCTGGCGATGGTCTTGCTCGTTCTGCTGGTCGTCGGAAGTCTGACCGCAAACGCGGTGGCGGTGGGACTGTCAGGGTACCGAAGCCTCTTAAAGCGACTCATCGTCGCCGGTCTCGCGCTTCCCGCCCTCTTCCTTACCTGGATCATCGCACTCGTCTCAGTCGGCTATACGGTTCATCTTTTGAAGCTCGACTCGCTGTTCAATCATCCCGATTCAATTCCGGGTATCGTCACGTTCATGGGAGTGCCCGCGTTTGCGGTCTGTGCATTCACGGTGTCGGCGTTTCTCCAGCTCGGACGCGCGAAACTGCGGCTCTACGATCCGCGGAATTGGGAGCCGAGGCCCAGCCGGGCCTGCTTGATAGGCGTGATTCTGTCGCCACTGATCTTCGGCTTCCTCGGCATTTGCACGGCAGGCCTCGGGACGATCCCGGCCCTGGTATTCGGGGCTTTCATCAATTTTCGCGCCGACCGGAGGCCGGAAAACGAGGG
>JAHEDC010000246.1 GCA_024641425.1 Verrucomicrobiales bacterium
GAAGAGCAATTCGTTACCACGGGTCAGTCGGCGATCCCGGAGTCGAACATTGCGATCTACAACTTTACTGTTCTTACGAATCCCGAAAACGATGGAGGTCAGATCGACGGTGACGAAGGGGTCAACTTGACAATCCGTGGGGCGGTAGTCGATGGCGATGACGGCGCATTCGCTGGTGTTTTCGATTTCGACAATGACGCGGTATCGGGCGGTATCCTCACCTATGAGGATGTGTTCTACAATAACAGCATAGGAATTGGGGACACCAGCCCGGTTGCGGCTGGAAGCACGGCTACGGCCGTCGCGCCGGGATCGCTAATTACCAGCAATAATCCGTATACGGCTGGCGGAGTCGATACCCGTCTGAAATCGACGTCGGCTGCATACAACAACGCGGTCGCGGCAACCCCCGCGGGACTTTCCTATGCGCCCTATGCCGCATGTCAGCGTCAGAACACCCTGACGCGCGGTTGGACGTTGCTTTCCGCGGCCGGGGATAACGCCGCTGCTGGTGTGTCACGGGTAGTTGCGGAGGGTGCCGTCAACAATAGTATGGCCACAAAACCCGCCATCGTTTTCGATGCGCCGGCCGGATCGAACGCCGATACCATTTACCACGTCTACCGATCCAGCAACGGATGCGCCTGGATCCCGGCTGGAACGATTAAGGACGGAAGTATCGCTGCGGTCGGCGGATTCTCCGCCGATGCCGACGGCAGTGCGAACAAGCTCAAGTTCAATGATGACAATGGTCCAGTCCTCGTCGCGGGAGTCCCGGTATTCTACTACGTCGTTGCCAACTAGATTCCGAAGAATGTGTTCGTGGACTAAAATCACGGCTTATCAACGGCATCGATAGCGGGCGGCATCTGGATCACGGTGCCGCCCGCCTTCCCACCTCAAGCCCTCCCTCAATATGACCTTCCGATCACTCTGCATAATCCTTCTTCCAGCGTCGATATTTAAAGCCGCCGAAGCGCCTTCTCAGCAATCGCTGGCACGAGAGCCTGTAATCGCAGTCTCGGTCGACCCGGATGAAGGAACCCGCGCTTTTATCGCGGCTGCTTCCGCGAGCGTGGGATTACCATCCGAACTCTCAACGCTTGAAGCTCAAAATCACTCCATTGGGTTTACTTCCCCCCTTCTGAGATTCGCGTTCGAGCGGTGTCTATCGTTGGGGGGCGATACGGACGTTGCCTCCAGAACGATGGTTGGCTTAGCCGTCGTTCTCCGGGATCAGGGGCGCTTCCACGACGCGCTTGGAGTCATTCGGCGAATTCCTGGTTTCCGGCGCCTGGTTGCGGCAATGGACCTTGTCTTGAAACTGGATCTTGAAGGAAATGATGAACGCCGCGAAAGAGCGCTCTCCATCGTCCGGGAGATTGTCGAGGAACCTTCATTATCGATGAGCTATCGAGAACATGGTGAGGTTCTAGAAAGGCTGGTGCAGTGGAAGGCGCGCCTTGGTGAGGTAGAGGAGGTGCAGCGCCTGTCGGCTGAACTTCATGCCTTTCCTACCTTGGAGTATCTCGCGCAAGCCCAGGCCCGGATTGGGATCGAGAATGCACGAATCGGTTTGCCCTATGATTTCAATGCGCTCGTTTCGAAGGACGTCCGCGATGCTCTTCTCAGCCGGACGATACCGGACTTCAACACGGGGATTGGCGAAAGCGAACTCGCGATCGCCTTGATCGAGTATGACCGGGCAACAGAAGGGAAGCGAGTTTCGAAAACGGCTGAAATGTTCCGGCATGCGATGGACACTACGGCATCATCGAGGGTATTCATCGGAGATGTTCTCGTCAACGCCTGTCGGGAGCTCACGGATCGAGGGGAAATTGCACTTGCCAAGGAGCTCTTCCTAACCTACTCGCCCCATGTTTCCCACTTACCGGATGCGATTGTCTCGAAACCGCAACTTCTCGCCCGATTGGCACCTTTGTACAGCCAATGGGCCGAAGGATTCAATGCCGGAAATCTTCTGGATGATGCCCAAGCGATCGCGTGCAAGCAGCATCCAATCGACCGCTCGCTGTCCTTGATTGCGATCGGCGGCGCATGGTTTACGTTAGGCGAAAGGGAGCGGGCGATGGAGTCTTGGTTTGAGTGCCTTGAGCATATACAGGGGATTCCTGAAGTCCGGGCTAGAAACAAGGCATTGGCTGATCTGGCAATCGAGCTTTCGCTGCATCTCGAGGATTGGCCTCCTCGCATGATGGAATCCGTACGGAACATACAGACGCGCCCCTAGCGGAAGCGAGTCGCCGGCCGCGCAGAGCGGTCGTCTTGCTTCCTCCGCATACCTCCCCAAGTCGAGCGCGCCGCCCGAATGCCCGAAACAGTCCTCATTGAAAGATCCAGACTTGCGTGGCTGGCATCACTCCTTGCTCCGCTGTTCGTCTCTGCCTCCGTCAGTAGCTCAGGGGCGCAGGAGGTGGCATTGGTGAGTGGAACAGTGGTTGAGTCCGAGTTGGGATTCGTCATCTCTGGCGCTAGTGTCGTGATCGAGGGGGCCGGGCAAAAGGCGACCACTGACAATGAGGGACGTTTCCGGATCGAGAATGTGAAGCCGGGCCGGTATTCGATAATGGTGTCAAGGGAAGGATTTATCTCGGAGACATTTCGGGATCAGATCGTTCGTGGAGGAGAGGTCACAACCTTGACGCTCCCGATTACCGCGAAGGTGATCGAATATGATACCTTTGTCGTCCTTCCCGAAGAGGAGGCCGGCGCGGCGACGGTGCTCGAGATCGATACGCCAACGGCCATCGGCGCGGTTGGCACGACGCTCGGCGCAGAGTTTCTCTCGCAGACAGGGGCAAGCAGCGCTGCGGAAGGGCTTTCAAAGGTCTCGGGAACCTCGGTGGACAGTCGTTATGTGGTGGTAAGAGGATTGAGCGACCGTTACAATGTCGTAGTATTGAATGGTGCTCGCGTGCCGTCATCGGATCCTGATCGTCGCGCGGTCAATGTGGACATCTTTCCCGGAAATCTGATTGAGAATCTCGTCGTGCAGAAGACATTCTCACCGGAGTTGCCGGGAGAGATGACGGGCGGGTACATCAACATTGTTACGACCGGAATTCCAAGAGAGAACTTCGTCAAATTCTCCTTTGGAATCGGGTATAATCATCTCACCTCAGGAAACGAGCGTTATGTGCATAACAAAAATAGTATCGGAACCGGCGTGCTCGGGACGAGCAGGGAGCGGGCGATGCCGGGATATCTTCTCAGTGTCCCTACGGACGCGAATGTGATAAGCCGGACGGAAGTGCCGGTCGTCGGATCACGTGCGTCAGATCTCTTTGACCGAGGCAGCGTGACCCGGGATGCGGCGCCAGAAGATTTCAAGTTTTCGGCATCGGCGGGATACAAGGGAGAGTTTTTCGGGGATCCGTTGGGGATTGTCGCGGCATTGTCCTACTCGAAGAAGTATCGTTATGACGGAGAAGTGTTCCAGCAAAAGCAGTTGTTGCGTTCCGGAGCGCGGGTGCTGACGTCACAGCAAATTATCGAGCAGGGCACCGAGGAATTGTTGGCGGGTGCGCTGCTCTCGGTTGGGTGGCAGCCGCGCGAGCGCGACCTGGTTAAGTTGACGTATTTCGGGAACATCGCCGCAGAGGATCTCGCTCAGTATTCGGTGGGAACCGGAGATCCGATTGTCGATCCGGGCACTGGAATTGAGACTGGATCCGGCATTACTGACATATTGGGGAACAATAGCGGACAGATACTGGAAAGAGAGATTAGCCGCTACGTCGAAAGGCAATTGCACACTTGGCAGGCAAGCGGGCTCCATTATCTCGGTGAGTTCGACGAAATGAATTGGGCTTTCGCCTACAGCCGGTCTTTTCAGGATGAGCCGGAGATCAAGATCAACAATGTAGCTAAAGTGCTCCCGAACGGCAATTATCGCTCCATCGACGCAGATTTCATCGGCTCGCCCATCGATCGGATCTGGCGCCGGATTGATGACCAGAACTATTTTGTGAAACTTGATCACACGATGCAGTTGTTCGGGCGGAAGGGTGAGGGAGGCTCGGCCCGATTCCGATATGGCGGAAGCTTCGACCAGAGCACGCGGCGCTTTCGAGCCGATACCTTCGCGATCAATACCAACCGCTCGTCCCGGAACTTTTTGCCTGCTCCGGCTAATGACGCGGACGACCGGGTGAACTTCACTTATGCCGACCAGTTGATCGGATATCTGGATACCCCAACGAATTTGGGAAATGGTGATAATTTGCGTCGCGTCGCGTCGCCGGATAGTTACGATGCCAGTCAAACGATCCTTGGTGGGTTCTTCTCTACGTCGATTGACTTTTCGGATACCCTCAGCACCAACTTTGGGATGCGGGTGGAAGAGTACAGTCAGTTTGTCGACGCGGAAGCGAACCTGCTGCCAAACTCCTATCCTACGGTCGTAAGGACACTGGTGGCGAACGCGCCCCGTCCTTTCAGGTTGACCCAGACCGATTACATGCCGCAGTTGTCGGGAAGCTGGCAAGCGCATGAGAATTTCAGTGTGTCCTCCACGTTTTCCCGAACTGTTGCGAGGCCTTCATTCAAGGAGATTGCGCCGACGGCGCTCCGTGTCATCGAAAGTCCCGGTCAGTTTTTCGTGGGAAATCCGGAATTGGAGATATCCCATATTTCAAATTACGACGTTAGAATGGAATGGGTGCGACCGGAGAAGGGAGAGAGTTTCGCGGTTTCTGGATTTTCGAAATATATCGATCAGCCGATTGAATTCCTTTCAGGGTCAGAGGTCGATCAGTTCAGGAACGCCGAATCCGGTGTTGTGTGGGGCTGGGAGCTTGAGGCTTCGAAAAAGCTCGAGGACATTCCGGTCCTGCGGGATGTCACGTTGAGCGGGAACTTCGCGCAAATATTCTCCGAAGTGAAGTTGATGGAAGGCGGGGATGACTACATTGCACGAAGGGCGAATGGATTGGATACCGATCGGCGCTTGCAGGGACAGCCCGACTACATCCTGAACTTCAATGCGTCCTATAACAATCAGGATGAAGGCCTCTTCGTAGGGCTTTTCCTGAACATCACGGGTCAGCTTCTGGCCGCGGGAGGAAGTGGCACTCCGGCTGCCTACGGTCTTGATATCCTCCAACAACCATCGGCGTCGGTCGATTTCGCGATCTCGAAGGATCTAAACGACATTTGGAAGGTGACGTTCCGTAGCGAGAACATGCTCGATTCGGCTAGAGAATTCCGCTATTCGGATGGCACGCTTCGGGCGATCTCGCATTCGGGAATCAACTACTCGCTGTCGCTGTCGGGTTCTTGGTAGAGCCTCTCGAACGCTACCGGGCGATGTCCTGATATTTCCGAAAGGCGAGAAGTGCTTTTGTGCTGTTACCCGCTGCGTTCCAGGCCCGGGATAGATTGATCCATGCGTGTGGATGATTGGGATTCAGGGTTACGACTTTCTCGAAGGCTTCGGCGGCAAACTCGGGTTGATGGGTTTCTGTATAGAGAAGACCCATCAAATACCATGATTCGGTGTGCCGGGGCCGGATGCGAACGGAACGCTCGATTGTCAATTGCGCCTGCTGGTACTTTCCGAGTTTTCCTTGGCTGTAGGCGAGGAGGTAGAGGGCCTCGCCACTATCGGCGTGTAGCGAGACAACCTGCCGGAGCGCTCTTTCGGCGGTTTCAAACTGAAGGGCTCTTACGTACACCTCAGCAAGGGCAAGCCAAGAGCGCCAATCGCGTGGAAGTCCTTCGGTGGCGGCTTCGAGCGAGTCTCTTAGCACGCTGGAATCCGCTGAAGTCGCGTCATCGTTCGAAGGGGCGAGGGCGGCGAAGTTCTTCCAATGGAAGCCAATGGTAGGATTGAGTGCAACGGCCATGCGGGCGCAGGCAGCGGCCTCGGAGTTGTCGCCGTTCTCATGGGAGGCAAGGGCTAGGAGAGCCCAACAGGAGGCTTCGCGGGGAAAGCGCCTGGTGAGATCGAGGAATGCGACTGCCGCGCCTCTATACTGCGCAGCCCGCATCTTTTCCCACGCGGCGAGGAACTTTGAGTCACGGCGAACCGTTGGATAATCGGTGCGACGGAAGGCATCGAGGGACTGTGCCCCCCTTCGGCTACCACCGGCGAGCGATGAGGCTGCGGAATCGATAGGGAGGGCGAAATTCACCCATTTTGTGAGGGGAACATGGAGGGCCACAAGGCCGATAACATGGCCGTCCTCGCTAAAAATCGGGGAGCCGATGGCGCCGGGCGAGTCCGTTCCGGAGAGTTCGAGCCAGTCCCTCGTGGCGGGTGTGCTTCCTGCGACCACGGTGGCGTCGTTGAGGCTAAGACCTTCAGAGGGATGCAGAGCGACCATTGTGACGTCTGGATGATCGGAAAAATCATAGGTGGGATCAAGTTTTAGATAAGGGAGGTCGGAAGCATTGACCCCGAGCAGGGCGATGCCGCTGACAAGGTCGTGGTGTATGATCTCCTCAACGCAGAAATTTGCCCCGACGCCTGTTCGGACCGTGATATAGTCGATGTCCGCGATGAGCGACGGATGGAGGAGTTCGGCGTCCGTAAGAATGATGCCAGACGGGGAGACGAGCACGCCCACTCCACTTGCAAGTTCAGCTCCGAATTCGTCCCACACCCGAATCGAAACCACTGATGGCGCCACCTTGATGGCGAGCTGCAGGATCCGGCTGTTGGTGTCGGATTCCGGTGGGGATGATTCGAACAGAGCGGGATCGTTGGCGGCCGTCTCTGGAAAGAGAGAGGGTTCCGGCGTCAGATGAGGGGCCTCGGAGTGGAGTTCACTCAAGAGGAGGTCTTCGGGTAGCGGTTCGTCGGACAGCGAGAAACTGATTGCTGGGACGGGAATGGCGATGAGAGGCTCGTCTGCAATACATGCTGACGAAATCGCCACAATGGAAAGAATGCCCACGTGAAGCGCATGTGGATAGTTACGCTGAGGAGAGAAATGAGAAGTCGAACGCATCGTTTAGGATTATGGGCGGGAGGCGAGAAAAGGGAAACGGAGGGTGTGTGCCAACATCGTCACACGAAGCCACTTCTGATTCTGGGGAGGATGAATAAAAAGTGGCATTGTTCCAGCGAAATTCAGACCTGCCGGTAATTGGACTTCACTCCCACGAAACGCTCATGATCATAAAATCCATTCAATTTACCACTGTCATTTTCTGCGCTCTTTTGGGCGTTGTGCCAGTACCTCGATCTTTTGGGGACAAACAATCCTTCTCGGGAATCCCTGAAAAGAAGCTGGGCGAGGAAAGCCAAAGCAAGTCCAAGTCTGGGAGTTATGCGGGGGTCTTTGGAGGGAACACTCAGAGCCAGACTGCCGCCGTTCTCGTGGGAGGGTATCCTTTCGAACTGATTCCGACCGATGGTTCGTTGCTGATGGGATTCGAGGTCGGTTACACTTGGGATATGAAGCGGATTCCCGTCGAGACAGCCTTAGGATTCGAAGGCTCTTTTCTGTCTTCGGAGATGAATGGAGTGATCTCCGGAGACGAAGCCTTTGTAGGGAGTCTCCTTGACACCGATGTGGTGGCCTTTCACACGGACATGAACGCGGCGACCTTTCTACTTAAGGGACAGATAACGCTGGATCTTAGCCGCTATCGGGCTCGCCTCGGCCGCTGGGCAACCGGATTCCGTCCGTATTTCGGAATGGGGATCGGCGGTGCCCAACTGTGGTTCAGGAATACCGTCAACACGACCAAGAATCCGGATTCGCTCCCAACGGCTGCCCCCTTTAGCATGGACGCGTTCGTCGGGGCACAGCAAGTATTCGGTGGCCTTGAGTACAATGTGAACGAAAAGCTGTCAGCCTACGCGGAATACCGCGAGCTCTCATTCGCAACATTCAGCGACGAGGTGGCGGATTTCTCGACATCCAGCTGGGTGGTAGGAGTCCGCATCCGCTATGACGCCCGCAAGCCCAAAGAGGAATAGCCCCCCGAAGAACGGGACTTTTGACAATGTACCTATCAGTATTTCAACCAACGTTTTTCCCACCTAAATCATTATGATACGATACACACATAGGATCCATCAGCTTTCACGCCGCGCTCTCGGATTGGCGGCAATCTGTCTCGCTGCGCCGTTCGGTCTGGCTGATGAGATCTACTTCGACACAATTAGCACTAAACGGGCCGCCCGCGAGATGGGCGCGTATTTCGGTGCCTTTGGCGGCGGTATGAGTCTCGGCGGAGCGAGTTTTCAGGGGCGGATGGATGGCCTTGAGGCACTCGATGAGAATGGTTGGCTCATTGGAGCTGAGTTCGGCTTCTCTTACAAGACGCCGCTTCCGGTTAGGCTATTCACCGAATTTGAGGCGAGCTACTTGAGCACGGCGTTTGACGCGGACGGGCCCATCAGTGTGCTTCGTTCTGATATGCGAAGTATCAATCTGCTCCTGAATGGAGGGCTGCAGCTTGATATGAGCGACATGAGGGATCAAGTGGGGCCGTTTTGGGCTGGCTTTAAGCCCTATGTGGGAGCGGGTATTGGTGGTGCCTATGTCCGTCAATCAAATGTGTATTTTGAGAAGGATGGGCGCATGGTGCGCGAGGGCGCCAAGAGTACTGACTGGACCTGGGCCTATGAAGCCTTTGCGGGCATCGAGTACGCATTTTCCGATACCTTCAGTGTTTACGGGGAATATAAACGGCTCGGGTATGCGGACCTCTCCGGAGGGGACATCAGTGACGTGAATTTCGATCTGTGGGCCCTCGGAATCAAAATCCAGTACTGATCCCATTTTGATATCAAGATGAAGTATTTCATTCTTCTGGCCGTCTGTTCCGTCTCGTTGCTTTCGAATGGCTGCACGACAATGCAGAGTCGTCGTGTCGTATTCGAGAGACATCCCATCGCAATGCGGGTCGTCAGTACCGTGATTGACGAGGAGCGGCTCGATTACACGCTTAAGTTCCGTAATGTCGGACGTGAGATTCTCACGTTTGAGTATACGGTAGCCGATGAGCCCGGAGTGCCGCATGTCGACAGATTTGGGCCCAACTCCGGACTGATCGAGAATCTGTATCCGGGAGCCGAAGTGGAGGTTCCGAATCCCATGGGAAGTATGGCGGTCTATGTTACGCTCGGGACCGTCACTTATGGAAAGCGGAACAAGGAAGAAGTAGAGCGAATTTATGATCCGGAAAAATTCGTGCCCGGTGTAGGGGGGGATGCAACTGCGGGTGGAGTTTTTCCCGTCGACGATCTTTCAGATCTTGATGCTTCGCTTCCCTAGATCGATTATGGTCTGTTCCTTGCGCGTCCTTTTCGCCGTTGCGTTAGTTGGAGTCTCGGATCCGAGGCCTGGATGGGCGGTGGAATGGGTATCGGACGAAGAGAAT
>JAHEDC010000247.1 GCA_024641425.1 Verrucomicrobiales bacterium
GGCCTTCCGGGCCATCCACTTCGCGGAACACGGAGGCGGGCCGATTCGCGAATATGTGGCACCGGACTTTGCGAGGATCGAGGTTCTCCATGAATCGGCCTCGCGCCGAGTCCTCTTCTCTACCGCTCTTCCTCCCACCACGGCGACCCGGACGGAGATCTTGGGTTTGTTCCTGCTTGTGAAAACGGACAGCGGATGGGTCCTTGCCGACGCGCGACGTTTCGAAGCCATCGGCAAGGATGGTGGAGCGCACGTCGAAGCGGCGAACGCAGAAAGGGCTGAACTCCGCGTGCGAGTGACGCTCTTCCAGGGAGGTAGCCAGCATTCGTATTCTCAATGCGGCATCTACAGGGTCGGGAAGAAACTCTTCGAGCTCGATCTTCCCCGGGAGACGGGAATCAACGGGAAGAAAGTACCCGCAGGAACATCTTCCCCTTAGCACGGCTTTCCAAATCCGTGTCCGTGGAGCGGATTTTCCAGCCTGCCCTTGGACGCTGCTTCCCACCACCTCCGCTGCGCGGCTTCAAAAGCTCACGCCGGGATTTGGGCTTCGGGGCATTCACCGACCTGATGTGAAGCAATTCCCATTGCGGGCGAGAGAGTATCACTTTAGTGTCACTCCATGAAAGTGGAACTCGTCACGAATCTAAGGCGCAAGGCGACCGAAATATTAGGAGGGCTTGAGGCTGACAAAGAGCCGATTCTCATTACCCAACACGGTCGCCCGGCCGCTTATCTTTTGGACGTTGCCACCTATGAGGGCATGACGGGGCGGATCGCACTGCTGGAGGGAATCGCACGGGGCGAGCGGGCGATCGAGGAGGGTCGGGTGGTTCCGCACGCCGAAGCAAGGAAGCGGATGAAGCGATGGCTCGACTGATCTGGACGGAGCCTGCGCTCACGGATCTTGACCGGATCGCGGACTACATCGCGTTGGATGACCGCTAGGCCGCGGGGAAACTCGTGAGGAAGATCTTCGCTCATGTTGAGCAGTTGGCCGAGTTCCCCAAGAGCGGATCGATTCCACCGGAATTGCGCCCCATGCGTCGCTATCGGCAGATCGTCGAGCAGCCCTGCAGAGTATTCTACCGCGTCGAAGGAGAGGCCATCTTCATCGTCCACGTGATGAGGGGCGAGCGGATTTTGCGGCGTCGGGATCTGACTCGGAAACCCTAGCTGCAACCAGTACGGATCAAGCACTTTCCCGCTTCGCCCGTGCGTTGCGGCGGCGGAATTGGAAAAGGGCGAGCAGGGCGATGAAACCGGCGGTGAGGGAGAAGGCGTCGCCGACCCGCGCGTAGATGGTGATCGGCGGATTCTTGCGAAGCGGAAGGGTGACGGGGAGGGTGCCTTCGACGAAGGTGGAGCCGTTGAGGGGATCGGCGAGGACCCGCTCGAGGCCGGAGCCGTCGGAGCGGTCGGCGAGGCTGCCGAAGTCGTCGATGGCGCAGGTGATGCCGGTGTTGGCGGCACGCACCATGGGGCGGCGGAGTTCGATGCAGCGGAAGACGGCGTTGGCGACATGCTGGGCGGAGGCCTCGCTTTCGCCGAACCAGCCGTCGTTGGTGACGTTGACCATGACCTGCGGGCTCGCGGTGATGAACTTCCGGGTGAGGCGGCCGAGGGTGTCTTCGAAGCAGACCATGGGGATGATCTGGAAGTCGGGAGTCTCGACGGTCATGGGCTCGGTGCTGGTGCCGGGAGAGAAGTCGAATTCGAGCGAATCGCCGACGAGCTTGCCGAGGACGCTGCGGAAAGGGAGGTATTCGCCGAAGGGGACGAGGTGGAGTTTCCGGTAGGAATGGAACTTCCGGCTATCGCCCCGGAAGGCGAAGAGGGAGTTGAAAAGGCCTTCGTCGAGGGCGTCCTCGTTGATGCCGACGAGGAGGGTGAAGTCCTGGAGGGCGAGGAGTTCGTCGAGGAGGGGGCCGTGGTATTCGAAGCCGTCGTAGAAGGAGAGGGGGAAGGCACTCTCGGGCATGACGACGAGGTCGAAGTCGCGGGTCTCCAGGTTCATGCGGGCGAGGCGGGCGTAGCGCTCGTAATTGGCCTCGAGGAGTTCGGGATTCCATTTCTCGTCCTGCGGGACGTTGCCCTGGATGAGGAGGATGTCGATGTCGACGGTTTCGCCCTGGTATTTCCGGCCGCGGTTGACGCCGTAGAAGAAGCAGCCGATGAGGAGGAGGACGGCGAGGGCGAAGTCGAAGTGCGGGCGCTTGCCGGAGCGGCGGGTGAGTTCAAGCTGGAAGCGGCGGACGGTGCCGATGCCGACGCAGGCGACGAACATGATGAGGAACGAGAGGCCGGTGACGCCGATGATGTCGGCGATCTGGGCGAGGATGAGGTTCTTGTGGAGGGCGACGCCGAGGCCGTTCCAGCCGAAGCCGGAGAAGAGCCAGCCGCGCAACCACTCGAGTCCGGCCCAGGCGCAGGCGTTGAGGGCCGAGGCGCGGAGGTTCTCGGTCGTGCCCTGCCACATGCCGGTGGAGAAAGGGGTGTCGCGGTCGAGGGGTGCGATGAGTCCGGAGTCGCGCATGCGGCCGACGGTGGCGGCGAAGGCTCCGAAGGCGGCGAAGTAAAGGGCGAGGAAGGCCTGGAGCCCGAAGCTGAGTGGAACGGGGACAAGGCCGTTCGCGTAGAGCCAGCGGAAGTTCAAGGTGAAGAAGCAGAGGCCGGCGAGGTAGCCCAGAACCGCGCCGCGGCGGGCGGGGCGGGGCTTGCCGGTCTTCTTCGAGGGGCGGGCGTCGGTGAACCAGAGAACCCAGAGGAGAGGGGCCATCCAGCACCAGGCGAGCCATTCCGCGTTCCACGGAGGAAAGCAGAAGACGAGCGCGGTGCCGCTCGCGAGGGCGGCCACCACGGGAAGGGCGCGTTTGAGGAATCGCATCACGAGGGGCGCGGCGCGCTCACGCCCCGAGCCGTGCGTCGATGTCCTTCCGGAGCCAGTCCCAGAGGCGGTCAAGGCTGGCGGCGGTGTCGTTCTTCACCTGCGGGAGGGTCTCGGCGGTGAAGTCGCCGGGTTCGCGGCGGGCGTAGAGGTAGTATTTGATCTTCGGTTCGGTGCCGGAGGGACGGACGGCGAAGGTGCGGCCGTCGGCGAGGTCGACGAAGAGCATCTTCTCCTTTGGGATAGGATCACCCTCCTCGTCGAAGAAGCCGCCCTTGGCGAAGTCACGCACCCTGGTCACGGCCGCGCCGTCCACCTCGCTCGGGGGACGCTCGGCGTAGCTTGCCGCGAGCTGTTTGATCTTGCCCGCCCCTTCCGCGCCCTCGAAGGTCTTGCTTGTGTTCTTCTCCAGATAATAGCCGAAGGTGGTGTAGATCTCATCAAGCAGATCGATCACGGTCATCCCGCGGGAAACCGCATAGGCGGCGGTTTCGGCGAAAATGACGACGGCCCCGTTCGCGTCCTTGTCACGGGTGAAGTCGCAGGCGAGATAGCCGTAGCTTTCCTCGCCACCGAAGACGAAATACGTGCTGTGCTCAAGCCGAAGCGCGCGGGTCTCGGGCTCGGTGAGCGAACGGTAATCGACATCCACCTTGGCGAGCACGGCGTCCTCGTATTTGCGGAGCTTCTGCCCGATGTATTTGAAGCCGGTCAGGGTATCGAGGCAGCGGACACCGTAGTGATCGGCAATGGCGCGCTGGAGATTCGTCGTGACGAAGGTCTTGATGAGAACCGCATGGCTCTTGTTCTGCTCGTTCAGGATACCCTTCTCGAAGTGAATCTTCAGGCGATAGTAGGCGAGGATCGAGCCGATCTGGTTTCCGGTGAGAAGGACCATCTTGCCCACGGCATCACGGGCGACGACGCCCATGCGGTCGCAGTCCGGGTCGGTGCCGATCACGATGTCGGCGTTTTCCTTCTCCGCGAGATCGATGCCCATCTTGAGGGCGGGCGCGTTTTCGGGATTCGGCGACTCCACCGTAGGGAAGCGCCCGTCCGGGGTATCCTGCTCCGGAACGGTGAGGACATCGAAGTTCAACTCGCGGAGGATGCGCGGAGCCAGGACGCCGCCGGCACCGTGAAGGGCGGTGAAGACGATCTTCAGCTTGCTCTTGTTCTCAAGGAGCTCGGGCTGGAGAAGCGTCCCTTTCAAACGCTCGATGTAGAGGGGATCAATGTCGGGGCCGATGATCGTGATCGAGCCCTGCGCGCTTTCGGGGAGCGGCTCGTATTCCTCGCTCGCGATCGCGTTCACCTCGGCGATGATGCCGTCGGTCTGGGGCGAGACGATGGCGGCGCCGTCGGCGAAGTTCACCTTGTAGCCGTTGTCGTGCGCGGGATTGTGGCTCGCGGTGAGCATGACGCCGGCGTGGGCGTGGAGGTGGCGGAGGGCGAAGGACCACTCGGGGGTGGCGCGGTGGGAATCGAAAAGAAAGACATCGCAGCCGAGGTCCTTGCCGATGCGGGCGCAGAGTTCGGCGAAGTCGCGGGAGAAATGGCGGGTGTCGTGGCAGAAGACCAACCGC
Organism: Verrucomicrobiales bacterium; assembly: GCA_024641425.1. Lineage (GTDB taxonomy): Bacteria > Verrucomicrobiota > Verrucomicrobiia > Verrucomicrobiales > DEV007 > JAHEDC01. Next base: position 4,474 of record JAHEDC010000247.1, read on the forward strand.
GGTTTGCCGGCGATCTTCTCGGCGGCCATCCACTGCTTCACGTAGGCGATGAGGCCGCGGGTGGCGCGGTTCACGTTGTAGGTGTTCATCGAGCAGGTGCCGACGCACGGGAATTCGGGGCGCTCGTTCAGCTGGGGCGTCCCCCGCTCGGCCTTCGTGACAATGCGCCCGATAGTGCGGCCGCGCAGGCCACCGGTGCCGAAGGCGAGGCGCATGTAGAAGCGGTTGTCCAATTCCTTCCATTCCTTGCCATCAACGAGTTCCGCCACGCTCGCGTGGTAGACGGGATTCGAGCTGGAGCCGAGCAGGGCGCGTATGTTCTCGGCACTGGAGGCGAGGAGATCGCCGCTGGCAACGGCGCTATCGAGGGCGGAATTGAGACTTTCTTGATCCATCGGCCGGAATAAACACCTTCATGGTGAAAACCCAAAGGGATAATTGACGCGGCGGGGCGGCCTCCTACATTGGGCGCGATGCGAGTCCTCTCTTACAAAGACAAGAATTTTCCCCGTCAGGCCAAGGCCTTCTTCTCCCGCCGCGCCGAGCCCTCCGCCGAAGTGCGCGAAGTCGTGGGCGCTGTGATTGAGGCTGTCCGGAAGCGTGGCGATGCGGCCCTGCTTGAATTCACGCAGCGCTTCGACGGCGCGGCCCTCACCGCCCGCACCCTCCGCGTCTCGGAGCCGGAACTCGCCGAGGCCGCCGCGCAGGTCGATGCGGAGACTCGCCGTGTTCTCGCCGCCGCCCATGCCAATGTCTCGAAATTCGCAAGGAAAAGCCTGCGCAAGGACTGGTCGATGAAGAACGCGCAAGGGGCGGAGGTCGGCGAGATCTTCCAGCCCTTCCAGCGCGTCGGCGTCTACGTGCCCGGCGGCTCCGCGCCGTTGGTTTCGACGGCGATCATGACCGTCACGCTGGCGGCGGCGGCGGGCGTTCCGGAAATCGTCGCCTGCTCCCCCTGCTCCGCCGAGGGTACCGTGAACCCGCACCTCCTTTACGCGCTCCAGCTCGCGGGCGCGACCGAGATCTACAAGATCGGGGGCGCGCAGGCCATCGCCGCCATGGCCTTGGGCACGCGGACGATTCCGTCGGTCGTAAAGGTTTTCGGCCCCGGCAATTCCTACGTCGTCGAGGCCAAGCGCCAGTTGTTCGGAACGGTCGCGGTCGATCTGCTCCCGGGGCCGAGCGAAGTCCTCATCCTCGCCGACGAAACCGGGAATCCCGATTGGATCGCCGCCGACATCCTCGCCCAGGCCGAGCACGGCGGCGACAGTCTCGTCGGCTTCCTCACCGACAGCGTGAAGCTCCTCGGGAAAGTCCGGGCCGCCGTCGAGAAACAGGCCGCCACTCTCAGCCGACAGGCTCCCTTGAAGAAGGTGCTACGGGAGGGATGTGTTCTCGCCCTTGTTGAGTCGATGGAGCAGGGGATCGCGCTCTCGAACGACTTCGCGCCCGAGCATCTGAGCTTCATCTGCCGCCGTGAGGCCGAATTGCTCACGCGCGTGAAGACAGCCGGGGCCATCTTCCTCGGCAACCACTCGCCCGTCGCCGTGGGTGATTTTCTCGCCGGCCCCAGCCACACGCTGCCGACGGGAGGCGCCGGCAAATCCTTCCCCGGCCTCATGGCCGACATGTTCCAGCGCCGGACGAGCATTGTGCGGATCTCCCCCGAGGCCATGGCGAAGTCCGCGCCGCTGGTGGAGAAGCTGGCGGGTCTGGAGGGTCTGGACGCGCACGCGCGGTCGGCGGCGATCCGGGTGCGGAAATGAGGGGTGACGGCCGGAGTCGGAAGTCCGCGCCAGCCTGAGCGCATGCACCGCTAAAGAGTGATCGGACGTGGTGTGCCGGGGCACGCGTCGCCTTTGCCGAAGTCAATGTGGGAGACGGTGGCGGCGCCGTTGTGAATCTCGACCATGGAGGCGCGGGCGAAGGCCATCATGGCGCCGGTGTTGACGACGGTGCGGCCGGCCTTCTCGCTTGTAAAACGAAGGTGGGTATGGCCGACGACGGTGAGTTTCGCGTCGGGGCGGTGTTTTGCGACGAAGGCGTGGGCGACGCTGGTCGCGGTGGCCCAGGTGTGGAGGATGCGGAACGGACGGTCGGGTGGCCAGGCTTCGTTCCAGAGCGTCTGGGCGAGGGCCATGAGGCCGGGCTTCGCGCTGGGCAACCGCGGTTTGATTTCGCGGGAGATGCGTTTGTTGATCTCCAGAAGCAACGCGAGATTCTCCAGCTGTTCGCCGGTATAGTCGGCGTGGATGCGGCGCATGATCTCGGTCGCCTGCTTGTGAAAGCGGCTCCAGGGCGAGACGTCGGGGTAGAAGACATCGCCGTGGGTGACGAAGATTTTCCCTCCATAGAGATCGAGGTGGTGGGTTATCGGAGTGATGGGGTCGTGGTTGCCGCTGAGAAAGACGGGATTCGCCCCGACTTCCGCGCAGAGGCGGACGAGCTCGGCCCGCAGGGCGTCGCCGCTCTCTCGGAAGGCCTTTTTCCGCTCCTCCGAGGTGTCGCCGTTGAAGACGACGGTGCGCGCGCCTTCGAGGAGGGGACGGAGCCGCGTGATCTCGTTCACCCGGCTGGCAGGGTGGCCGAGATGCAGATCGGAGAGGATGCGGAGGGGTTCCTCGGGGCGGTCGGGGGCGAAAGTCGAATCCATCCGTTAGTGTCCGCCGTCCCCCCCGATCTCAATCGGCTTGTAGCCGCCCCGGGATTTGAAGTAGGCGAAAAGCCCGAGGTAGCAAACGAGCATGAAGCCGGGGAGGACGGCGATCTTCGCGAAACTCGCCTTCTTGTTCTTGTTTTGGATCGCCTTCAAGGTGGCGGCCTCGCTTTCGGGCAGCGTTTTCACGGCCTCGGTGCTCAGGCTGGGGATCTCGCCGAAAAGGCTGGGCTGGGGAGCGCCGTTGATTTTCGCATGGAGCGCGGGCTGCTCGGTGGCGAGGTTCTTGTCGACGGCCCGGTCCTGGAGGACGCCCATGAACGGCGTGCCGATGATCCCCATGCCGAGGACGGCGACGGCGGAGACGCCATTGAGGGTGAGGGCGCCGCCTTTCGGGAACTGCTCGGCGACGAGGCCGAGGGTCGTGCTCCAGAGGAAGGTCTTGCCGAAGGCGTAAACGGTGGCGGCGATGATGATGGTGAAGGCGACGGCCTTGGACAGGAAGAGGAGACCGATGATGGCGACGACGGCGCTGACGACGAGGAGCCCGATGGGCGAGAAACGGTGGACGATGGGGCCCGCGTAGAAGCGGAGGATCGTCATGATGGTCGAGACGTAGATGAAGATCCAGCCGGCCTGGGCGGGGGTGAAGTCGGCCCCGAGGAGGTCGGGCATCCAGGAGTCGGTGCCGAGTTCGGTGGTGGCAAGCGGGCCCATGATGAGGAGGATGACGAGGAACATCCAGTGACCGGCGCTCCGGGTGTAGAGCCCGCCGAGGACGGCGAAGACGGCTCCTGCGGCGAGGCCGACGGTCAGGGTCGTCTGGGGCGCGATGCCGGCGTCGGGATTGGAGGCGACGTAGAGCTGGACGACGCCCATGACGAGGAGGCCGCCGATGATGAAGAAGCCGACCGCGCCGACCTGGCGGAGCATCTCGCGGTAGGTGACACCGGCCGCGACGCGTTCCTGCACAGGGAAGCGCAGGGGGAGGATCATCACGGTGTAGAGGATGACCGGCACGAAGCACATGCCGTATTTCAACTGCCACGAGCTCTCGCCGAGGACGATGGTGGCGAGGGCGCCGAGGGCGAGGCCGGCGGGCCAGCCGGCGTGGAGGATGTTGATCCACTTCGCCTTCTCCTTGCTGAAGGCGGTGGCGACGACGGGATTGATGAAGGCCTCGACGGTGCCGTTGGCGATGGCGACGAGGAAGGTGCCCCAGTAGAGCGTCTGGTAACCGGTGGCGAAGATGGTCAGGAGGAGCGAGGCGACATGGCAGCCGATGGCGAACCAGGCGGCGGTCTTGTAGCCGATGCGGTCGATGATGAGGCTGAAGAGGATAATCGAGATGGCAAAGGGCCAGAGGCCAACGCCGAGGATGGTGCCCTTCTGCGATTCGGAGAGGTCGAACTTGGTCGCGAGTTCCCCGATGACGTTGGCGCGGACGCCGAAGACGAAGGAGGTGGCGACGAGGGCGGTGAAACAGGCCCAGAAGATCTTCTTGTTGGCGGCGTCGGAGGGGGGGGTGCTCATGGCGGGATTCTTGGCGGAACGGATGGAAAAGCCAAGACTTTCCGTCGGAGCGGGGGGAATTCAAGCGGGAAGCGCGGGGGAGTAGAGGGAGCATCCTGCTCTCTCGAGTGCAGCGGTTCCGACGCTGCGGGGGCTTGTGCTCGGGAAGGGCGGGTGCGAGATTCAGGAATGAACGAGGAGACTCCCGAAAACGAGAGGTTTGGCACCCGCCTGATGAGGGCGGTGGGAATCCCTCTGGTATTGGGCGTGATCATCGGTGGATTTCTGGCGTTTCTGGGGATCGAATGGCTGGGAAATAGTAGATTCTTTGCCGGGAACACTCACCCTCCCGACCGGAATATGGTGGTGAATCTCGTGAGGGCGGTGAAGGCCTACGAGATGGAGTATAGTCAGTTGCCGCTTCCGAAGGGCGTCGCAGACCAAGACAGCTGGACCACGGAGACGGACGAGGCGCTCATGGAATTACTCCTGGGCCTTGATGAATCACCGGAAGGGCTCAATCCGCGGGGATTGATGTTCATTCATGCGAAGGAAGCCCATGATGGGCGTGATGGACTTCTCACGGTGGAGGGAGCTACCAGCCCGCGGTTGGTGGATTCCTGGGGGCGGCCCTTCGTTGTCGTGATCGATGCGAACTACGACCACAAGGTGCAAGGCCCGGCTGGCGACACGATCAAGGCGGACGTGATCGCGTAT
>JAHEDC010000248.1 GCA_024641425.1 Verrucomicrobiales bacterium
GCCAGCGAAGCGGCGTAATCGAGGCACGCGAAGATGTCCTCCCGCGTGATGGTCGGATATGCGCCCAGGAGGGCATCGATGCTGTCCCCGTGCGCGAACATCCGAACGATCTGATGCACTGGAATGCGCGTGCCGCTGATGCAAGCCTGGCCGTGGCAGACTCTCGGGTGAATGGAGATGCGATGGTTCATGGTCGCAAGGTGTCAGAGAATTCCCATTGAAGCAAGCGCGCGAAAGGTGTCTCCCCGAACCAGGCCCGGCGACGCCCGGAGCCGTTCGCCGCCGCGCGGGTTCAGACGACGATCGGTTCCCTTGCGGACTCCTCCAGGATGAGGCTCGCCGGACAATCGGGCTCGTCATCGGAGTAGGCGCGGGCCAGACCAGCCTTGGAGAGCGCATGCCACTCCTCCCGCTCGGCCTCGACGGAACCGGTCGGCAGCATGGTGAAACCCCACCTCTCTCCGGCATAGGCGGAGCGCCCGGCCGACCATCGAGCCGGCCTGCTATCGCCTCTCGTCGCTGGAGTCCGTGGCGTTCGCGCATCGCCTCCCCCCGCGTTCCCGCCCCGATCGCTAGCGCGACTGGGGGAAGTTTCCCAGGCCCGCCTCGTTCTCCCACGGCTCGTGAATCGTCCACGGGCGATCCGAGAGACGCTTCGGTTCCAGGCTCTCGCAGGCACCAAGAAACAGGGAAACCCCGGACGCAAGGGCGGCAAGCAAAATGCGTGAATTCATCGGCCCCACCCTTCCCACCATCCCGTCGCGAAAGCAAGGTTTCCCCTCGTTCCCAAGCTCCAGCTTCCCCTCGTGCCCAAGCTCCAGCTTGGGCACGCGCGCCGGCGGGGGGTGAGGCTCCGGCCTCGTGGGAGCGGACGGACGGGAGGCTGGAGCCTCGGGAACAGCGGCGTTGCCAAGCTGGAGCTTGGCAACGAGGGTGGAATCCTCACGCCCCAAAGTTCAGCGACCGCAGACGAGGGCTTCGTCCGGCTTCTTTCGCGCCGCCTTATTCGGATTTGGCAGAGCTGGCCCGGAGTTCCTGCGCCAACTTGAGGCATTTTTCCATGTGCTTGCCGCGATTCCCCTCAGCGGCCTGGGCCACCTCGCCCAGCTCGTGACCCAGTTCTGCCAGGACGCGCGGAGGGCCCGTCGTCGGCGACCAAATCTCACCAAACAAACCGTGGTCGCGGTAGAATTGGTAGGTCGTTCCGTCTAGACCATGGTGGTCCATCTCGGGATAGCGCGTCTCCCGGAGGACAGATTCCCAAGCCGATAGTATCGCCGCCGCGAACTCCCCCGTGACCTCGGCCCTCTTCCTGTTCAGCTCCATTGTAACCTTTATGTCAGGTTCCATTCCTCCTCCTTCGATTTCCTTCCACCGCCAGATCTGCTTTCTGGCCTCGACGGACTCGACGACCCACAGTTCGGATTCGAGTTTCCGGTCAAACGGATCATCGGGTTCGGAAAACTTCATGAGGTGTCGCAGGATCACCGCATATTCAGGGGAAAAACTCGGCATCACTATCATCCAGGCCTCTACGCTCTCGTTCTTCTCCACCAGTGACTGGAAAACCGCCTGATTATATCCATCAAATTCGTAGGGTGGAATCGGTTCCAAGTGATCCGGGTTCGACGGCTGCTCTGACACCGGCGTCTCCGCTGAGAACGGATCAATTTCCGCTTCTTCCTGAGCGCGAGCGGACCCGCAGAAAATGAATGCCGTAGCGACGGCAAGCGCGTGAATGTTGGGTTTCATCTTCACGTTAGGGAATCCCACTTCACCGCGTCCCACTGGATGGTTGGGATGCGGTAGTGGGTATTGACGGCGTCCATGATGATAGACTCGAAGTGGCCGGCGCATTCCCGGTTGGCCTACTGCCCTCCCGGAGAGAACAGATTTCAAAAAGATATTCATAGACGCTTCAATCTACCCCCGCTCCGCCATGAAGACCAGTTTCACCGTCTTCTCCGCACCCGCCTTGCCCGGATTCGGGACGAGGATGAAGTCGTCGGTGACGACGGGCTTCCAGTCCTCGCCTTCGACGATCCGCACGTTCTTCAGGCGCTCGGGAAAGAAGGCGATCATGGGGCGGCCGCCGCGCTGGGAGCCGTTCAGGTTGACCGGCTCGTAGGAGGCCGCGCCGGTGTCGGGGGTGATGGTGAGGGTGAAGACGCCGTCGGTTTCCTCCAGCTTCTGTCCGTAGGCGAGCGGGCCGGGGGCCATGCGCGCCTCCCAGCCGGGATCGCCGTAGAACACGACGGCGTCCCGGTCGAAGAGAAGGCCGACGGCGTCCTGGGGCGTGAGTCCCATCGCTTCCGCCGCGCCCTCGCCTTTCGCCATCGACCGCACCGCCGCCTGGGCGTCGTCGGGCTCCTTGAGCTTCGCGCTTTCCAGTCCCGGGAACGCGGTGGCCAGGCGGTGAATGAGGGCGTGGTCGTTGGCGAAGTAGGCCTCGACGAAAGTGTAGCGGCCGGGCTGTTCGACGAAGTAATCGAGGCAGCCCCAGCCCGCGTAGCCGTACCAGGTCGGCACGGTGTAGCCGAGCATCTGCCGGACGCCGGCGCTTTTCATCCAGGCGAGGGCCATGGCGTCCGGGCCGTCGATGTGGCCCATGAGGCAGTTCCCGATCGGAAGGTAAACCTTGGGCTGGGGCGCCTGCACGGGGAACCGCTCGCCTTTCGTATCCACGCCGATGAGCTGCCCGTCCTCGCTCCGGAACGAGCCATTGCGGTAGCGGAAGCCGATCTGCCAGTCGCGCTCGGTCGCATGGCCGGAGGTGACGAAGAGCTCCGGCTTGAAGTCGTTCAGCGTATCCACCAGCGCCTTCGTGGTATCGAGCGGGCCTTTCCCCTCCACGGCTTTGCCTCCGGCTTTCTTCTCAACGCGCCGGTTCGGCGTGAGTTCGCAGAACCAGAGGCCTTCGCGGCAACGGTCGAGCGCGACCTCGGTGCCGGCGGCCACGCGACCGATTTCCAGCGGGGCCTTCGTCCGCGCGATCTCGAGCGCGTTCGCGGCGTCGTGTCCGGTCAGGATGCCCCAGAGCGCGTCGGTGTAAGGATCGTCGTCGAGACCGCGCATGAGCTGGTGGACGGAGGCAACGAAAGCGCGCGTTACCTCGTCGGGTTTCGCGACGAAGCAGACTTTCGTGGGGCGGAGGGCGGGCAGTTCCTCCGCAAGGGCCCGCACGTCGCCCGCCGGATAGGTTTTCTCCCGCGCCCCCGGATATTTCTCGATCAAGGCGGCGACGACCGGCTGCCAGGCGGCGTCCTTGGCCGTCGACTCGGAAACGGCGACCACGTAGGCGTCTGCGGCGAGGGCTGGCAGGGCAAGGAGCGGCGCGAGAAGAAGGCCGAGGCCGGCGAGGAAAGGACGGGAGTAGGAACGTTTCGTGCTCATGGTGACCGCAGTATCCCGCGTCCGAGGGGGCCGGTCAACGATGGCGCGCACCCGCCGCGCCCCCTCTCGGGCACTTTTGCGAAAAATCCCACATCTTGTGGAAGAAAAGCATTGACCCCACAAGATGTTGTCATAGCATCGCACCCCACACGGACATTTTTCCGATTTATCCCATGCGTTGCACTAAATGCGCCAGCCTTGAAGACAAGGTCATCGATTCGCGAGCCAGCAAGGACGGCGCGGCCATTCGCCGCCGCCGCGAATGCCTGGGCTGCGGGCACCGCTATACGACCTACGAGCAGATCGAGCGCGACGATTTCCGCGTGGTCAAACAGAACGGGGCCCGGGAGAACTTCAACGCGGCCAAGCTCCTCGACGGGATGGTCAAGGCCTGCGAGAAGCGTCCCGTCAGCATCGAACTCCTCGAGCACGCCTCGGAGGAGATCACGGACGAACTTTACGCGCTCAATCTGCGCGAGGTGCCGACAAGCCTGATCGGCCCGCTCGTCATGAAACAACTTGAGAGCATCGATCCCGTCGCCTACGTCCGCTACGCGTCGGTCTACCGCCAATTCCAGGAAGTCGGCGAGTTTATCGACGAGATCCAGCTCCTTGAGCGGCGCCCCACCCGCGACGAACGCCAGCCCGAGTTCTTCAACTGAAGTGGGCGCGGTCGCTTCCCTTTGATTCCACGAAACCTACATGAAACCAACAACCTCAGCCAAAAGAAGACCCGGGAATGATCTGCCTGCCCAACCAACTGCCCCTCCTGAAATACGGCGACCATGATGTCGTCCACTACGAATCCCGCTGGCTCAGGGATTCCATCCACGCCGCCGCCGCGAAGGCCGGTCACGACGACTGGTGGTTCGCGGCCGATATCGCGCGCGCCGTCATCGAATACCTCCGCGAACGCTTCCCCTTCGCCACGATCACCCTCGAGCAGCTCTACGAAAAGATCGCGCGGGTGCTGAACTATCTTGGCTGGAAGGATATTGCCATCCACCTTGAGGCCAATCCGCCGCCGCTTCGGGTCTCCCTCGTCGAGATCGCGGAACTCGCGGGAGACGGCTACGAACTCGAATTCTTCCGCCTGCTCCGCCGCCGGATCAGTGACCTCGCGCACACGGGATCGCGGCAGATCCATGTCCATGGCCTCCGTCGGGCCGTGAAACAGCTCCGTGCGGTCAAGCGCTGGAATTCCTCCTGCGACGCGCTGTGCGAGGACATCGTCAATTTCGTTCGGCGTCAGGTGCTCAAGAGCGAATCCGCCTCGGGCATGGGGCTCGTCGTGAAGTAATCCACCATTTTCCCTCCTGTCATGTCGCCCAAGACGCTATTCCAGAAGGTCATCGACCGTGAGATCCCCGCAGACATCGTGCACGAGGACGAAGACTGCATCGCCTTCCACGATGTCGCTCCGCAGGCTCCGGTGCACGTCCTGATCGTTCCGAAGACCCCCATCCCGCGGGTCGGCGAGACGAATCCCGACGACCGCGCCGTCCTCGGGCATCTTCTCTACACCGCCGGGCGGGTCGCCGAGCAACTCGGCGTCCGCTCGACGGAAAAGGGATTCCGCCTCGTCATCAACCACGGGAGGGATGGCGGGGAATCGGTTCCCCACCTGCACGTGCATTTGCTGGCGGGCCGTCCCTTGAGCTGGCCTCCCGGATAGGTCGGCGAAGGAATCACCTGCTTTTTCGCCTCCGCTGCCCCCCATTCAGGTGCGGGAATTGTCCGTCGCTTTCCCTTGCCAAGGAGGTCGCGGTCGTTCACCATCGCTCCTTTTCCAACCCCATTTGCTCCCCATTCATGGCTCAAAACTCCGACACCCGCCCCAGCAACCCGGAATTCGACGCTGAAGTCGCCGAACTGAAAGCCGTCGCCGGCAAAGGAGTCGGCGCGAAACTCGCCCTGTATACCCGGAAGAGCGGCCCTGGCTGGCTTCAGGGTGCGATCACCCTTGGCGGCGGGTCGCTCGCCGGCGCGCTCTACCTCGGGGTCATCATGGGGTACAGCATGATGTGGATCCAGCCCCTGGCGATGTTCCTGGGGGTCATCATGCTCTGCGCCATCAGCTACGTCACCCTCTCCACCGGCGAGAAACCGTTCCAGGCCATCAACCGCCATGTCAGCCCCGCCCTCGGATGGGGCTGGCTCATTGCGACCATGATGGCGAATATTGTCTGGTGCCTTCCGCAGTTCTCCCTTGGCACCGGTGCGCTTGTGCAGAATCTTGTCCCCGGCATGGACATGAAACTCGCGGCCGGACTCATCCTCGGCGTCGCGGTTCTCGTCGTCTGGTTCTACAACTCCGGAAGCAAGGGCATCAAGCTCTTCGAGATCGTTCTCAAGGTCATGGTCGGCGTGGTCGTGCTCAGTTTCTTCGGTGTCGTCATCGCGCTCACCGCGAAGGGCAGTCTCCGCTGGGGTGAGATCTTCGGCGGTCTCGTACCCGACTTCTCCCTCCTCTTCAAGCCCGCTCCTTCCTTGGACGCGCCGATCGCCGCCACTGGAGCCTTCTCAGGCTGGTGGTCCCAACTCGTCGCCGATCTGCAGAAAGACAAGATCATTACCGCCTTCGCCACCGCTGTCGGCATCAACATGACCTTTCTCCTTCCCTATTCGATGCTTCGCAAGGGCTGGGGAAGGCCGCACCGCGGGCTCGCCATCTACGACCTCTCCCTCGGGCTGATCATTCCTTTCGTCCTTGCTACCGGCTGCGTCGTGATCGCGGCCGCCAGCCAATTCCACCGGAACACCGACATCGGAGAGTCCGGCAAGTCGAAAGCCAGCTACGCCGCGTTCCTCGACCAGCGGCTGACCGCCGAGCATGGCAAAACCTATTCCGACCTCGTCCAGCGGATCAAGTGGGCGCGGGATGCTGAGGATGTGGCCTCGACGCTCATGCTCCAGCCCCGCTACGACGCCCTTCACGCGGCCCTGCCGCAGGCGGACAAGGATATGGCCGCCATGATGGCCGAGCGGGACAACCAGGACCTCGCCGGCACCTTGAGCCCCCTTGTCGGCGATGTGATTTCCCAAAAACTCTTCGGCATCGGGGTTCTCGGTATGGGCCTCTCCACGATTATCATTCTCATGGTCATCAACGGTTTCGCGTTTTGCGAGGCCATCGGCAAGGAACCCGTCGGAAACTGGCACCGCATCGGGAGCATGATCCCCGCCATCGGGGTCGTCGGCCCCTTTGTCTGGGCGAAGGCCGCTCCCGCGCTCGCCACCCCGACTTCGGTCATTGGAGGCGCCATGCTGCCCATCGCCTACCTCACCTTCTTTCTGATCATGAACTCCCGAAGCCTGCTCGGCGACGCCATGCCCACCGGCATCCGCCGGGTCATCTGGAATACGCTGATGGGGATTGCCACTTCCGTCGCCCTCTTCGGCTCCATCTGGGGTCTCCGGGGCAAGAAACTCGGGGATTTCCCCATTGGAAACGTCGCGCTCGGTCTCCTCGTTCTGCTCCTCGTCGCCGGTATTTTCGGATTCCTCTCGAAAAACCGGAAGCACGCCGCGGCTCAGCGTCCCTAATCAGTCGCGGGTGGCTCCTTCGCACCATTCGAAAACAAGCGAGATCGACTCCGTCATCACCTGCTTCATCCCGGAACTGGACGTCCACCATCGCCTCGCATCGTAGTCGAGCCAGTCGATGGAAAAGATTCCCACCGGGATTTCATCGCCGAAGGCATCACGGTAGTTCAGCCGCGTTCGACGGGCATGGGTCCCCACGGAAACGACATCGATTCCCGCAAGGCCTTTCCCCGACTCCGACAACGCGCCCATCGCAATCAGGCGCTCCCGCAGGGCGAGCGCCGACTCATAGGTGCGGTTCCGTTGCACGGGCGGGGTCGGACAGACCACCAAGCGGTTTGGGTCCAATCCCAACTTCTCCAGCGAGCGTGCGCAGAGCGTCGCGTAGTCCTTGATGTCGCTCAGGTAGAACCCGCGCTCAATCATGATCCCGGTGGTACACACGTACCGATACCGAGGATTCGAGACGAGTTTTTCCATCACCTCCACCAGCGCGCCATCGGCCATCCATCCCTCGACAACAAGGATTTCAGCCCCCTCGACGGGTTCGGTGACGGCGAGGAAGCCGTGGAGTCTTGTTCCTACGAGCATTCCAACGCCCACGACGAGAACGGCGAGGATCAGCCACACGCGCCATGTCGGCATCCACAGGGACCGCCTTCGGAACAAACGGAGTCGGGAAAAAACGACGGGCTTCTTCACGACACGCCCTCGGATTCTTTTCTGATCCCACGCCGCGAACGCGCGCTCCCCTCCCGCCGTGTGGGCGGTGCGCAGGGGAACGGGATCACGGTGAAAGTGCGTTTCATTACCGCCATTCCTACCCGCATCCCGCCAGGATTGCAAAGCCCTCGAAGTCGCAGGGCTATTTCCGGCTCAATCGCCAGAAAAGGAAGGAACCCAGGCTGATGAAGAAGACATTCGGGATCCACATGAGCAAATACGGGAAAGCTCCGGGGCTATCGCTGTAGGTGTCGGCGATGATTATGAAGAGAAAATAGACGATCGCGATGACGAGGCTCAGCGCGAAGCCGATCGAGGTCTCCCGGCGCTGAGCGGTTACCCCGAGGGGGATCGCGATCAAGGCGAACGTAATACAAGCCATCGAGAAGGAATAACGCTTATGGATTTCCGTGCGGATCTCGCAGCGGCGCTGGGCGCTGACATCGCCCTCGCCACGCAGTCGTTCGACCAGGGCGGGTGTCGGCATCGTGCTCTCGTTTTCCTCGCTTGCGCTTTGTTTCAATCCTTCCAGCGAGAGGTTGAGATGCATCAGATCCACATGCTGGGCCTGATTCATTTCCGGATGCGCCTTCTTCGGATCATCGGGATGATCGGGATCCGGGATCAGAACCGGAGTGATCGCCCGATGCCCCTTCATCGTCAGTTCAATGTTCTCGGAATCGGCATTGTAGCCCATTTCCGCCTCGTCAGCCCGCATATACTGCAGGATCTCCCTTCCCTTGGGGTCGAGCTGGACGATTTCCAGGCCTTCGAGGATTTCACCGTTCTTCCGCTTCGCATAGACAAGATTCGGGGAAAAATCCGCCACCACCTTGTCGGCCTCGAAGAGGGAGAGTGGATCGTTCTTCACCATCTTCACCAAGGCCCGCTTCATTTCACCCTGCGCATTGGGTGCCACGCGCGTGTTGATCCAGAGACTGAGAGCCGCGAGAGCGAAGGCGAGGAAGAAAACCGGTCGGCAGATCCGCGCCATGCTCAATCCCGCGACTCGCATGGAAACCATTTCGTTGTCGGCGGACATCCTGCCGAACACGAGGAGGACGGCGGTCAGGAATCCCCATGGGATGGTGAAGATCAGGGAAAAGGGCAGAATATAGGCGACAAATTTCAGAACCGAGTCGAGCGGGAGGTTCTTGTCGACGAGCAGCGCGAAGATCTCCTTGAAGAGATTGCCCAGCACGAGCACAAGGGTCAGCACCACGACCGCGATCACGGTGCTGGAGAACACCTGCTTGCCAACATAGCGGTCGATGATCCTTAGCATGAGAATAAGGCTTCACTTAGGACGCGAATTCGATCCCACGCAAGCTCCCCTCTCTGGAAGTCAAAGGAACGGATTCCCAAGCACTTCCCCGCCGACCGTTGTCTCCTCACCGTGCCCCGGAAGGACACGGGTTTCCGGAGCGAGTGTAAGAATCCGTTCTCGTATTCCCCTGACGAGCAAAGCCGAGTCGCCCCCGGGGAAATCCGATCGCCCGATGCCCTGACGGAAGAGCGTGTCACCGGCGAAAAGCACGCCCTCGGAGGGCAGATGAAAACACAGGCTGTCCGGAGAGTGCCCCGGAACGTGGAGGATTTGAAAGGAAAGCGGCACCTCCCCTTCCAGATTGCACGACAATTCCCCTTTTCCTTCCAGCTTGCAGTCCGGCGCGAAGGGTTCGATCTCGTATGCCG
>JAHEDC010000249.1 GCA_024641425.1 Verrucomicrobiales bacterium
GGCCTCGCGCCTTTCGTCGGCACTCGCCTGCTGCCAGGCGATCTCAAGAATCCGGGCGGCGGCCGGGAAATCCTGCGCGGCATTCGCGATCCGGGCGCTTTCGAGGTTCGCCGCGAAGGGGACCTCGTCCGCTTCCGCTTCCGCTTCGAGCCGGGCGACCACCTAGGCACGCAGGGCGGGCCGGTCACGGGGAATGAAAGTGAAGGCATCCAGTGCGCGTCCGGGCGGCAGGGAATGGGTGGAGGCGGCCTCGGCCATCAGTTCCGGCAGCGAGTCATCGGCGGCCACGGCACTCGCGAGGATTGCGACTCCGTAAAGGGAGGAACCTTCGAACCCTCCGTCGAGCAGCGCTTTCAAATGGTTAAGGAATGGTGCGAGCGTTCCCTCCGATCGCATGCGCTGGAGGGCTTCCCCGACAAGGGGAGCGTCTGCGTGGCTGCCTTCGCCCTTTGGTGAGGTCGTTCTCCTCCGAACGGCGACCTGCTCCCCGAAATCGAATTCGTAGGCCATGCCCGCAACAAAGACGTCCAGCGCGGCATCGCGTCTCCGGGCATCCGTTAGGGCGCGGATCATCGCTTCATCGACCCAATCGAGGGGAGCTTTGGCCTGCGCCTCGTTCCAAGTGCGCAGGGCGTCATCCGGCTTACCGCTTTGGGCAAGCTGCAGAGCGGTTTCCCGCAAGGTGTCAGCCTCGCGACGAAGCGTCTCGTGACGATCGGGACCGGCTTTCATGAAATCGAAATCCTTCGCCATGGATTCTCGCTCCTTCCAATTGGGAGGACCCGCGGGGGCAGGGGCGATGTCCAGTGGCGGGACTCGGGGACGGGGATAGCGCGTCGCGTTGACCATGGCCGCGAATTTCGTCCGGGCCGCGTCCGCCGACTCGCCGCGCCCGAGCTTCTCCGCCGCGAGGCCAATGAGATAATTCGCCACCGCGCCATAGGAACCGGGATGTTCGGACGAGGGAAGGGCGAGATCCAGAACCCGCTGCCAGTCGACGGCGTCTGCCAGTGCGAGGTGTTGGGCGAGAAGGAGCCGCGAGTCCTCGTCGTTCATTTCGGTCAGGAGGAGTTCGAGTTCGGAAAGCGGGACCGGCTCGAGGGAGGGTGATGCCTGGCTGCGTTCAAGGTGGTGGGAAAAGGCGCTTGCGGGGGAATGGAGGCTGAGAAGACGGATGCGGATCGCCGGAGGGAGTTTGGCGTTTTTCCGGGCGATCTCGCGCAGGGCGCCGATGTGGCTTGGTTCCGAAAACGCCGGATTCGCCTGAAAGCGTGCGGCCCAGGGCAAGGGATCGGGCAAGGTTTTCGCCGAGGGGGATGCGCCCCGTCGCTCCCTCCCGCGCAAGCTTTGGGGAAGGTGGCTTTTTTCCCCGGCATCCAGCATGACGCGGGCGGGAGGGGCAGGTTCGAAAAGCATGGGGTAAGCCTCCCGCCAATCGTCGAGGGTTCGGTTCTCGACACCCGGTTTCCACGTGGGATCCCAGCGTCCGCAGGTTTCAAGCGCCCGCTTCTGCCTCAGTAGCCCGAGACCAAAGGCCTCGTAAAAATTCGGCACCATCTCCCGCGCACGGTGCGGATGTGCCGCGAAGGCCTGGTCTCCGAGCTTTTCGACCGCATCGTAGAGGTCCCGGCGGAAGGCGTGGGGAAGCCGGTATTCCCGGAGGAGAACAGGAACGGCCGCGCAGAGGGTGCGGATGTAACCGGGTTCCCGGGTCTGAATTCCGGATAGGAGCCGGGGAAGCGCGTCAGGGGTGCCGGCGGCGACGGAGAACAAGGTGAGCTCTTCGGGCGCGCCGGGATGTTTCTCGAACCAGTATTCGAGTCGCGCGCTCGTCCATCGCGGGCCCGCGATAAGGGAACAAAGGCGCAGCGCCTCAAGCTGGAGGCAGCGCCCCGTCGTGTCCTCGCGCAGGATGCCGGTCCTGAAGGGTTGTTGCTGCCCGAGGTCATGCTCGAGGGCCCGGAAGTACTCCGTCTCCGCCTGCCATCTTTCCCGAGCGTCGGGTAAGGTGCGGCCAAAGTTCAGGGGGGCCCGGCTCGGGATGTCGCCGTTTCCGTAGAGGGAGGTGAAGGTTTCCCAGGCCAGGTCGGCCGCCCGTTCGTCGAGTCGGCTTTGCAGCATGAGATGGGCCAGAAGCAACCGTGGTTTCGCGCTGCGTACCGGATCATCCTGCCCATCGGCGTAACGATGGAGAGCGTCGACGGTTTCCCGCCAGGGCAGTGCCTTGAGGTCCTGGGACAACGCGGGAGCGAAGTCGCCGAACATGTCCGGATGCAGGGCCGCCATCGCGCGGGCAATGTCGCCGCTGCGGTCTCCGCCAAGTCGGGACAGAAGCGAGAATCGCAACCAGGCCGGCATGGCGGGTGTCTCGAGGACGCGGCGGAAGAAGCTCTCGTCATACAAGCCGAAGGGAGCGAGGTACGAGGTGGCCACGCTCCAGAAATCCTCGTCGGAAAACGGGCATTGGACGGCGATTTCGGCCCATTTCCTGGCGGTGTGCGTTTCCAGGAGCGCGCTGTAGGCGATGGTCAGATAGAGGGCGTCCCGCGTGCTGCCTTCCAGGGCCGCCGCCGTCCATCGATCAATCAGCGCTCCAAGATCGCCGTGGCGGTAATACGCATTTCCAAGCAGGAGGACGAGGCCGGCCTTCCACTCGACGGAGTCCCTCGCATTCCAGAAGGCCTCGTAGGTCGCGAGGATGCGTTCGTCCTTCAAGCCGGTCTCGGAAAGGCCGAAGAGACCGCACCGCAGCGCGTCGCGCGTGTTCCGCGTGAGACGTTCGGATCCGCATTGGTAGTGGAAGAAAGCGGCCCCCGCGTCTTCCGGGAGGGCCTTGAAGAAGGCTTCGATCTCCGTCGCTTTGCCAACGGCTTCCGCCGCGCTGCCCGGAAGCGACAGCGACAGACAGACCGCGAGCCTCGCGAACATTCTCAACATGGCGGAATGATGCCATCGCGGTCGCCCGGTGTCCAATGCGGCGGCGTGGAATCTTGCTTCAGGTGGCATCGGGATCAGGGCCCGACCGGAGCCTCGCGCGGGTTCGTGAGGGCGCGGAATTCGTCGATGTTCGAGGAACCGTCTCCGTCCGGATCACCGTTCGCGCCGCGTTGGGCGAAGGGAAGATTCGGGAAGCCGTAGGCGGTCTCCCAGGTGTCGGGCAGCCCATCGGCGTCGGCGTCGATCGGGTCGCTGCGGTCGAAGGGGAGCGTCCAGTAGCGGAATTCAAGGGAGTTCGAGAAACCGTCGAGGTCGAAATCGTCCCCGGCGCCTTGGTCGAGCGAGCCGAAGGCGGTTCTCTCCCAGTCGTCCGGCAGGCCGTCGAGGTCGCTGTCGTTGGCCAGCGGCAGGGGGAGTTCATTCCGGAGGAAGGCTTCGATGTGGGGCGCGCCATCGTCGCCGTCCGTCGGATCAAGGCCGAACCAGGATTCCCAAAGGTCCGGGAGCCCGTCGCCGTCCAGATCGCGGGGTTTTCCGTCACGGCCGTCGATGCCGCGGGTCGGATCGCTTTCCTTCCGGTAGATCGCGAGGTCGGTGTAGCGGAGGGCGTGCTTCCAGTTTTCGAATTCCTCCGCGTTGGTGAGACCATCGTCGTCGGGATCGCCGTCGGCGCCGTTTTCTCCGGTGGCATCCTGGGGATTTAGGCCGTGGGCGGCTTCCCACCAATCATAGAGTCCGTCACCGTCCGAATCCGAATTCACAACCTCGTCCGCGCTGGGAGGGTTCGCGTCGAGGCCCGGAGGATCGAGAAACTCGAAGCGGTCGGCTACAACAGCGGATTGTCCGTAGGCGATGCCTTCCGGGTTCGGGAAGGGCACGTATTTGTAGGGATTGCCGTCCTCGAAGAGTTTCAGTTTGGACCAGATGCCATCGGCTTTTCCATCGAGTCCGAAGTCCACGTCCTTGAGATCGAGCAGGCTGCCGTCGATGGTCAGTCGAGGATCGTAATGGGAGAAATCCAGCTGGAACGCCGGGGAATAGCCGTAAAGGATCGGCTCGCCGGTTTTCCAGAGAATGTTCGATTCGCTTTCGTTGTTGTTGGCAGCGGAGGATCTCGCGGGCGCGTGATCCACGCCGGAGGTTTCATTCGGCAGGAACAGGCTCGGAAAGGTGGTTGCGGGATGGAGGGGAAGCGCGCCGAGGCCGGTGTCCCAGGGATCGTGGTGGGCGGGATTGTTCAGCGCGTTGTTGCGGATGATATTGTTGGCCACGCGGTTGCCTGCCGATCCGCCGTTTCCAAGGTACTGGGCGTTCGCGCGGTTGTCCGAAAGGGGATGCGAGGAAGGTACGGAGAAGAAGGGGAACTGCAGGCTGCGGATCGAGGACTCGTAGGCAAAGCCTTCCAGTCCGTTTCCGGTGGAGAGGTTGCGCTCGAACCAACCGGACACGCTGTTGGAGAGATAAAAGCCCCGGTGTCCATTGTAGCGCGCCACATTGTCGAAGTAATGGCCGTTCAGGGACAATTCGTGGAAGAATCCCGCTTCGGTATTGAACTCGGCCACACTCTCCGTGACCGTCACCCCGAGCTTTTCCGGAGCGCCGGGTTCATTCCCGAAAAACGGGAAGCGATAGTCCACGGTGTCGAACCAGAGGCCGGGGCCGACATTCCTCTTGGCGGTATGCTGGCAAACGGAAAGTCCCTGGATGAGATAAAGGAATTTGAAGCCGCCGCCCTGCCAGGTGGTATTGAACGACCGCCAGTTGTTCTCGCTCGTCTCGTTGCCGATCATTCTCCAATCAACGGCCGAGGTCGCCGTGATCCCCAGAATGCCGCAATGATTGAACCGATTGTTCAGAAGCAGGAGATCGCGGACGGGAAAAAGGAAGCCGGAGCCGCCATATTCGCCCGAACAATGCAGGCCCACCCAATCGCTCCAGAGAACCTCGTTGTTCTCGAGAACGACGTGATCCGCATTCACGGAAATGGCGGGCACGCCGTAGGCCGCGCTCGCGTTCGTATGCATGAAGGTAAAGCCGCGGACGCGCGTTCCCGGAACACGGATGCCGAGAAGCTGGGGTTTATAGGCGATCTCCAGGAGGGTGGCGGGCGCGTTCGGATCGACTCCTCCAGGTAGCTTGAGATAAAGGTCGTACTCGTGCAGGCTCAGCGGCGAGGCGAAGGCGGTGAGGAGTGCCATGAAGGTGCCGTCGTTGCGGTCCCGGGGGCCGAGAGTGATGACTCCGTTTGCGTAAACCGGAGCGAGCCCGAGAGACGCGGCGGCCGGGCTCGCGAGGGCGGCCATGATTTTGCCCGCCAGCCCGTCCCGCGTGTCGCCGCTTCCCTCCGGGAGGCCGATCGCGTTCCGGCCCGTGTCGATCCGGATCTGAATGCTTCCGGGGTTGAGGGTGTAGTCGCCCTTGGGCGAGAATTCGAAAGTGATATCCGGGCCGTTCCCCCGGCTGATCATAAAGCGGGCGCCATTCCAGAGCGCCGACGACCCCTGTTCGGGCACGCGCAATTGCAGTTTCTCGGCGGAATAGAAGGAACCCGTCGAAAGATTCGCCGGATTGTTCGACGGGATCACTCGATTGCCCCGCCAGAATTGTCCGAGGGACGAACCGATCCAGGCATCGCCCGTCTGGGTGAGGGGCTGGCCGTCGAGGAAAATCGCCTGCGGGTTCAAAGCCTGTCCGCTCCGCTCCGCGTGGAAGAGGCCGTTTCCGAGATCCGTCCAGTCGGGAAACAAGGATGCCATCGGGTGATCCGCCGGCAGGGCCTTGCGGAGGGATCCCTTGATGACGACCCTTTGAGCGGGCAGTCGTCCCGGGGGTTCGGCCTCCAGCATGATTCCCTCCCGGGCGATCACGAGTTCCCCGGGGAGACGACTGCTCAGGGGAAGGAAGGAATTGACCGGTCGGTCGTTGCCCTCGTGATAGACTCCATGCGCCACATGGACGCGCAGGCGGGTTTCGGAGGGTTCATGGGCGAGATCGAGGGCTTTCCCGATGCTGGCGACCGGAGCTTCCTTCGTTCCCGGATTCCTGTCATCGCCGCCGGGCGCGACGTAGATTGTTCCGGCCTCGTCCTCGGGTGGATAGCCGTCCCACCGCACCCAACCCGGCTCCGGCGCGGTCGCGCCAACGATCTCGCCGATCTCCCCTTCGTCCAGCGCCCGCCGATAAACCCGAATCCCATCGAGATTCCCGCGAAAATACCCGCCGCTGCGCCCGTAGTTCCTACCGATCCATACCTTGTGCAGTGGCGAGACGGCCCCATTCGCGGACTCCGCGTCCCGGGGCGAATCCACGGGGCCGGCCATGAACGGGTTCTCCGCCACTTTTCTACCGTCGAGGAAGAGGCGACCGGTTCCTTCCCCGTCACGGGAGAAGGCAACGTGGCGCCACTGTCCCGGCAGCAGGTGCGCGATGTCTTCTTCCGGCAGTATCCGCACGGAGGCGTGGCTTGTGAGGTCGGCACCGTAAACGCGCGCCCAGAGGCCACGGAATGCGCCGCCGCGCACCCCGAATTGCACGAAAGGGGGTCGCGTCCAGATTCCCTTTTGGAGGATCGTGTATTCGTCATCCTCGCTCGCCAGCGGCGCGTCCGCGTCCAGGCGGATCCATCCCGCGACCGTAAAGGCCCGTCCCGTGCCGTCGTTCCCGTCAAGCTGGAGCGCCTCGTCGTCCGGGATTTCCATGTAATCGTCCGTCCCGTCGAGCGCGAGCCCCGGAGTGCCCGCGATTCCGGTTCCCAGCATGGCCCCGCCCACGAGGATTCCGTCGTTTCCCGAACGGCTTCCGTCGGCGGTCGAACCGGCGTCGAAATCCCAGCGGGCGGCCTCGGCCGGGATCGAAACGGCGAGCCGGAACAGGCGGCCGGTTTCAGGGATCTGTTCCAGAGGCACCCGGTATTCGAATGTTTCGTGCGTCGGGGAAAACGCAATCGTGGCCGGCACTTCCGGCGTCGGTTGCCAGTCGCTGCCCCCGGTCGACCACTCCAGCGTTCCGTTCGCCGCATTGGCGTCGCGGCTTTTCGAAAAGCGCACCAGAACCTCGGCACCGCCGACTTCCACGGAAAGCGGATGCGCGTCGAAGGCACGGGGACGGAGGCCGCAGAACCATTCCACGCCATTCTCCAGCGCGTCGCCATCGGGGTCGGCGAGCGCGTTCCGTTCCGATTCGGGCAGCAAGGGCATCACGCTCTCCACCCAGCGTTCGTAGGGCACGACGGCTCCCGCCCGCGGAGGCAGGACGAGAAGTGACAGAATCGAGCAGCGGAGGAGGAACACCGACTGCGGAAAGGAGGGGCGAGGAAACATGGGTGGGGGACGATTGCTTCCGAAACCTAGCGAATTCCCGCGTCGCATACAAGACGCGTCTCCCCCGGGTCCCTCACTTTCCGCCTCCCGTCAGTTCCGCCTTCAGGAAGGCCATGGTCTCGTCCAGGGCACGCGTGATGACGCCCAGATTATCGAAGCCGTGCCCGGCGCCCGCCAGCTCGACGTAGGTGCTTTTCGCCCCCGCGTTCTCCAGTGCCCTGTGCAAGTCGCGGGAGTTCTCCACGGGGACCACGACGTCCTTGTCGCCGTGGAGGATGAGAAAGGGACCGCTTTCCTTCGTGACGTGAAAGATCGGCGAAGCCTCGCGCCGGAGGGCCGCGATGACGGACTCCGGTTTGCCGCGTCCGAGAAAGTCGTCGACGAGATCCTGCACCGTGCGGCTGCCGAGTTTCAGATGCGAGTAATCGCACGTGAGGTCCGCCGGGCCGAAAACGTTGACCACGCAGCGCACGCGGCTGGAATATTCCGCCAGCGTCGCGTCCGTATTGTCGCGCGTCTCCACCGTTCCCAACAGCGAAACCAGATGCCCTCCCGCCGAGAAGCCGACCGCGCCGAAGCGCTCGGGATCGAGCCCGTATTTCGCCGCGTTGGCCCGCAGCCAGCGCACCGAGCGCTGGATGTCATCGACCTGCGCCGGGTAGATGTTGTCCGGGTGTTTCTCCGGATGGAAAAGCCGGTAGCTCGGTGTCGCCACGGCAAAGCCGCTCTTCGTGAGGGCGATGACCAACACGCCCATGTCGGACTTGCTGCCCTCGCGCCAGGCCCCGCCATGCACGCAGAGCACGAGCGGAAACGTCTTCCCCGCCGCGGGCTGGCGCATGTTGGGATAGTAGATATCGAGCAACTGCCGTTGGCCGCCCGCCGTGCCGTAAACCACATTCGCGTGCGTGGGTTTGAGAGCCGGGAAATACTGCGCCGAGGCGAGTCCCAATCCCACGCAGAACGTGAAGACGAGGCCGCCGAGCAGGCCGAGGAATGGCGGGACGGCGCGAGAGGAGGGGGCGTTCATGGCCGGAAATCCTACCCCAGGGCCGTCGGTTCGGAAAGCGGGAATCGCTCACGCAGAATGCGCTCCGCCGCGTTGACTCCCGCGGGCACGTCTGATTTTTCGCCGGGCGAAGAACTTCCGGATTTCCTCGGCCCAGAGGACGAGGCTGGCGACGGCACCGATGAGGAAGAATTCGGCTACCGGGATGGGCACGGTGTGGAAGACGCGGTTCAGTGGCTCGGTGTAGATGACGAGGAAGTGGAGGGCGTTCCCGAGGGCGAGGCCACCGAGGAGCCAGTAGTTCGTGAGAAGGCCGAGGTTGAGGGAGGATTTCAACTCGCTGCGGCAGTTGAGGACGTTGAACCACTGGCAGACGGCGAGCACGGTGAAAGCTTCGCTCCGAGCCTGATCGTAGGAAACCTCGGTTGAAAGCCGCCACACGTAATAGCCGAAGGCGGACAAGACCATCACGGGAGTCATGAGCGCGATGCGTTTGAGCATCGTGCGGTCGATGAGGGGCTCGTTCCGCGAAATCGGGGGATGCTCCATTTCATCCCCTTCGGCCCGCTCCATGATAAGGTTTACCGTGACCGTGCCCTCGGTGACGATGTTGATCCAGAGGATCTGCACGGCGGCCAGGGGCAGGGGGTAACCGAGGAAAAGCGCGCCGAGGAGCACCAGCATCTCCGCCATCGAGGTGGCAATCAGATAGAGGATCACTTTCTTGAGATTCCGGTAGACAAGCCGGCCTTCCTCGACCGCATGGACGATGGTCGCGAAATTGTCGTCGGTGATGACAATCTTGGCCGCGCCCTTGGCGACTTCGGTGCCGGTGACGCCCATCGCGACGCCGACATCGGCGGTGGCGAGGGCAGGCGCGTCGTTCACGCCGTCGCCGGTCATGGCGACGACGTTCCGTTGGGACTGGAGGGCTTCCACAATGCGGAGTTTCTGCGCGGGGTGGACGCGGGCGAAGACGGAGATGCGGTGCAGGTTCTGGAGGAGCGCCTCGTCCGACATCGCTTCGAGCTCGCGGCCGTCGACCGCCTTGTCCCCGTCCCGCGCGATG
>JAHEDC010000693.1 GCA_024641425.1 Verrucomicrobiales bacterium
CAAGATCGGCGAAAGATACTTTCTGTCGAAGGTGTTCGTCGCCAACTCTACGGAAGGAAACGAGGTGCCCGTATCCCGGATGGAGAAGAAACTGGAAAAGGAGAATCTTGCGATCGAGAAATATACGCTGAAACTGGACCGGCAGGAGGTTGTCGCGAAAGAAGCAATGAGTTCGAAGAAGCGGGATAAGTAGAGGCCGGAAATTTAAGGTGGGAAGAGATGAGAAACGGCGGGCGATCTTTGAAGTTGATGCCATCGCTGGCTGCGAAGTCGGTGTTTGGCAGACAGGGATGGAACGATGTCCGCAGCGAATCTGGAGGCATTATATTTGAGTCGAATGTCTCCGGAGATAGTTGAGCATGGGAAGGAAGGAGAGCGGGCCCCGGGCGACTTCAAAGGCGGGGCCCGCAAAAACGTCCATCTAACGGAAAATTCAGGCGGTCCGCCAGTACCGCGGAAAGGCGGAATCGAAATGTTAAGTTATCAGAGCGACCATCTGCCGGACTTTGACAGTAGCGGAACGAAGATAGTCTTCGCGATGATCGTTTTCAGTATTGTTGTATTCTTCGCCGGTCTCTTCGTCGGGTATTTCAGGGATACTTTCCAAAGTCCGCCCGGCGACGAACACAGCGTGCCTGTGGCAAGGACCTACTAGATCAGGATTCACCGGCTAGTTGTTTCCGACCAGCTTCTTCTTCGCCTCGAACGCCTCTTCGTAGGCGCCGCCCTCGACCTTTCCGATCTTCAGAGCCGCATCGTAGATCTTCACCGCATATTCGGGTTGTTTGTAGAACTCATAGATCCTGCCGAGCGCGAAGTAGGTTGATGAGAGAAGACCGGGATCAGTGTTGACGGTTGCCGAACGGAGAACGTTATCGTAAAAGGTCTTGGCCTTAATCAGTCGTGAATTCTGCTCTTCGGGGTCCTTAACGCCTTCGGCGGAACGGCTTGAAAGCCGGCCCAGGGCGTAGTAAATTCGCGGCAATTCGGTCGGCGCCTCGTCAAGCAGCTTCTTAAGCGCCGTTTCAGCATCCGAGTACTTTCCGGTATCGGCGAGCTTGTCTATCTCAAGCAGTTTCTTTGTCAGCGGATTTTCGACAAGCGTGGTCTCGATCACGAGCGACGTATTTCCTTTCGCGCGTTCTTCCATCGCCCGTTTTCGCGCATCGGCGAACATCTCAAGCCGCCCGTTCTCTTTCTCCGGTTCGAGGCTGATGATCCAGTCCTTGAGCGAACTGGCAATGTCGAATCCGGATTCTTCTATACCTCGCAGCTTTTCGGCGAAATAGAAGCAGAAGACAGCTCCCTGCTCATAGCTCTCAGACAATCGCAGAGCCGCCTCGTCGGACAAGAGCCCTTTCACACGTTCAAGCTCCGCCACAACCTGCTGCCTTTCCTCGTCGGTCTTCATCAGGGGGATCTTGCTTCGCGCCTGCGCGGTCGCGATCTTTTCTTTTCTGTATTGTTCCTCTCTCGCATCTACCGCCGCGACCAGCGATCGCGAGATCGTCAGATAGGGGTCCGCAGAAACCGTGCCGCCGGACGATCTTCGTTCGGAGACCAGGTTGCGGAAGGCTTCCTGTTTCTCCCGTATTTCTTTCGAAGTTTGAAGCACGAGCGGATCAAGCACGAACTGAAGGAAACCGCGTCGCACTTCTGACGCACTCAAGTCAGTTCCGGGCGGAACGATCGCGTAATAGTCGTCAGTGATGTTCAGGAAGTTGATGGTGCCCTTTGAGTTGAGCATCTCGGGTACGATCGTGAAAGTTCTCTCCCGCTCGCGCGGTTCGTATGCAGTGATCGTCTCGCGGCCCTTCTTCGTTTCGACCTTTACTCTCTCGATATACCTTAACTCCGGCCGTGTGTGAAGATAGTCAAGCACATCAGTGACCATCTCGCGGGCAGAAGGCCGAAGCCGTTCAGTAAGATCCTGGTACTCCTTGAAGATCGAGTCGATCTCTCCGGCCATTCCGGGACTGGCGTAAAACTCGCGGACGAGCACCGAAAAATCCAGAACCTCCAGAAGATCATCCGGAAGATCCACCGAGCGGAAGGGCTCGGCAAGTGCCGGCGCCGGTGTGAGCGCATACGCCATGGAAATGAAGGGCGCCGCGATCTCCGAGGGCTTTGTTTCGGGATGCCGTCTCTTGTATTGATTGACGAAGATCTCGATCTTCTGCCGAAGATCGGGGCTGATGTCTTTGGCGCTCGCTCGGATGCGGATCCTGAGCGTTTCGCCTTCCGGAGCCAGCTGAGTGTCAACGCCGCCGACCTCCAGAGTCGCGAGGACCGCAATCAGCCGTTTATCGGGTTCGATCCGGACTCCGTAACCTGAAAGGTCAAAGACCGATCCGTCCTGGGCGAACGCGGCCGAGCAGAGCAATAGCAGGATAAGTGCGGAAAGTGCTTTTTTCATCGGTAAAGCCATCGAGGGCGAAAAATGCAAAGAACACAAACGGAACATTGGAAACATCGGGGGGAACCGGCAACCTCATGTCTATTTGTGTCTTTGCCGTTTACGAGATGCTGTGCATCCGGGT
>JAHEDC010000250.1 GCA_024641425.1 Verrucomicrobiales bacterium
TTGGAGAAAGTTGTTTTCCGAAGCGGTGATTTCAAGGACATGCTGAGCGGTAGCCGTGAGATGCGTCCCGACGAGATGACCTATGCCAACGAGCTTGTCCTGCAGATGTATGGCAAATTCGTCGGCATCGTGGCGGAAGCGCGCGGATTGGATGTGGACGCGCTCCGGACGGGGGTTGCGGATGGAAGGGTGGTCACGGGTGCGGACGCCTTGAAGGAAAAGCTGATCGACAAGACCGGCTACATCGAGGACGCCTACAAGGCAGCCGCCGAGGCCGCCGGGATCTCCGATCCCACGATTGTCCGCTACGTCGGACGAAGCAGCCTGCTCGGTTTTCTGAGCGCGATGGGGAATTCGGACATGTCCGGTGCGGAAGCATCCACTCGGAAAGTGGAGATTGCTGTTTCCGAACGCCTCCTGCCTCCGATCCAGCCCGGGCAGGTGTATTATCTTTACGGGCACTGGTAAGGCACTGGAAACTGCTTCTTAACGACGGCTGAGCGCACTTATGGAAGACTCCCTTTCCGGTATCGTTCTCGATGTAATGACCCTCAGCGTCATCGCGCTCATCGTCGGGCTAGCGACTTTCGCCGCCGTCCGCCGCGCGAATCCGCTCCTTCGCTGGCATGAACACGGAAACGTCTGGACGGGGCCATTCCGATTCGAG
Source organism: Verrucomicrobiales bacterium (assembly GCA_024641425.1). Classification (GTDB taxonomy): domain Bacteria; phylum Verrucomicrobiota; class Verrucomicrobiia; order Verrucomicrobiales; family DEV007; genus JAHEDC01. Next base: position 668 of record JAHEDC010000250.1, read on the forward strand.
GACCTGCTCGTTGTCTTCGCATTGGTCGCATTTTATTACTATCACGTGACTGTCTCGGCCCAGTTGCGGGCCGCCCAAGGTGTGGAAGGTCCGGGGGAGAGCACGGAGAGAAGCGAGGGAATGGTGGCGGGCATGTTGCTGATCGGAATCCTGCTGCAGATTACCATTACGGGCGTGCTGCTTTTCTTCCTGACCTACCTGCGCCGGATCGAGCTGACGGAGCTCTTCGGTATCGCTCGCATGAGCGTTGCCAAAGCAGCTCTATGGAGTGCCTTGGCAATGGTCGTTGTTTTCCCGATTGTCGTGGCCGCGGCCTACGGGGTGGAGCAGTGGATGAGCAGGCAACTCGGGATCGACAAGCCGGACGTGCAGGAAGTGGTCAAACTTTTCCTCGAGAACCGGGGATGGCTCGTGCGAGGTCTGACGATCGTTTCGGCCTGCGCGGTCGCGCCGATCGCCGAGGAGATCATTTTCCGCGGATTCCTCTATGCGGCGATCAAGCGGCATTCCGAGCGTTTCTTCGCCGCCATCATCACCTCGACCATTTTCGCGGCGGTGCATGGCACGGCTTCGGGCCTCGTTCCTTTGTGGGTGCTGGCGATGTGCCTGACGCTCGCCTACGAAATCACCGGTTGCCTTTGGGTGCCGATCCTCATGCACGCGATCTTCAATTCGGTGCAAACCGTGATCATGGTCACGTATGGCGGGTAGGGTGACAAGGGCCAGAGACGTCACGGTGGCGGAGATTGGCGAAGACGCGTTGGTTTCCCGCTTGGTCGGGCTCTTGCCCTCGACCGGACGGGGGGTGGTCGCCGGGCCGGGCGACGACTGCGCGGTGCTCCGTCCGGGGAGGTCCGGGTGGTATGACCTCTTCAAGACCGACTGTATCGTCGAAGGGGTGCATTTCCTCCGTGAGACGAAGCCGGAGAAGATCGGCTGGAAGGCGATGGCGCGAGTGGTGAGCGATATCGCGGCCATGGGCGGGCTGCCGGGGAGTGCCGTCGTGACGCTGCTCCTGCCGCCGGATTGGCCGGTGGCGGCGGCGGAGGGGATCTACCGCGGAATTGCGAAGGTGGCGAGGATCTTTGGCGTGAATGTGGTCGGCGGGGAGACTTCGGCGGCGGCGCAGGCGATGCTTTCGGTGAGCATGACCGGGCGGGTCGAACGGGATCACTGTGTGCTGCGTTCGGGCGGAAGGGCGGGGGATGTTCTTTTCGTGACGGGGCGATTGGGTGGATCGCTGAAAGGGAAGCATCTCACGTTCGAGCCCCGTCTCGCTGAGGCCCGCTGGTTGGCGGAGAAGTGGAAACCCCGCGCGATGATGGATCTGAGCGATGGATTGGCGAAGGATCTTCCCCGGCTCGCGGAGGCGAGCGGAGTGGGTTTTCAGGTGGATCCCGACACGGTGCCACGGACACGAGGATGCACTCTCGCGGAGGCCTTGGGAGATGGAGAGGACTACGAATTGCTGTTGGCGATGGCATCGAACGTCGCAGGTGAATTGGAGAAAGCCTGGAAGCGGAAGTTCTCGCGCCTTCCCTTGACACGGATTGGTCGCCTTTGTCCCGTCGTTGAAAAAAGCACGCCGTTAGAGGGCAGTGGATGGGAACATTTCCGAAAATGAAAACGGCCCTTCCAGACGAAGAGGCGACGGTTGCGGCGGGCCGCGCTCTGGCGGCGGTGCTCAACGCCGGCGACTGCCTGGCCCTCGTCGGGGGGCTCGGGGCGGGGAAGACGCATCTTTCGAAAGGGATTGTGGCGGGGCTCGGCTGTGCGGCGGAAGTCACGAGCCCGACGTTTACGCTGGTTCACGAGTATCGCGGGGGGCGTCTCCCGGTCTTTCATTTCGATTTCTACCGGATCGATTCGGCGGAGGAGATTCTCGCCGTCGGTTGGGACGACTATCTCGATGAAGGCGGCATCCTCATCGCCGAGTGGGCGGACAAATTCCCCGATCTCCTTCCCGAGCACACCGCGTGGTGGAAACTCGACCTCGCTCCCGGTGGTGGTCGCACCTTGGAAAAACGCTGACATGCCTGCCATTCTCGCCATCGAAACCTCGACCCGGACGGGCAGCGTCGCGCTGGCGCGTGACGGTGTCGTGGTGTCGGAAGCACGCTTCACCGCGGAGCGCTCGCACAACGCCCACATCTTCGCGCCGCTGCGGGCGCTGCTGGAAATGGCGGGAGAGATCGAGGGCGTCCTTGTCGGTATCGGGCCGGGCTCCTACACCGGTGTGCGCATCGGGATCGCGTGCGGCATCGGCCTTTCGCTGGCGAGGAATGTTCCCCTTGCGGGAATGCCTTCGGCCTGCGCGCTTGACGAGCCTGGAGCCTATCGCGTGGTTGGGGACGCCCGGCGCGGGAAATTCTTCACGTGCCGGGTGGAGGGCGGTCGGATGGTGGGTGCGCCGTTCTTGTCGGAAAGGTTGGACGAGCCGGGTGGGTTGGTCTTCACCTTCGACGACGTGCCGCCCGCTCCGGAGGCTTGCCTCGCCGTGCCTTCGGCGGGAGTTCTCGCGAGGCTGGGCAGCGTTCTCCCGCCATCGGAATTCGCGGGTCTCGGGCAAAAACCCGTCGAGCCGATCTACCTTGCGGCGGCCTTCGTGACGACCCCGAAGAAGCCCGGGAAGGGCGTCTGAAGCTGGGTTTGGCCCTCTCCGGCCAAATCACTTGCCGGACCCGCCACTCCCGCACACTGTATGCGCCGTGGTCTTCAGCTCCCACATCTTCGTCTTCTATTTTCTGCTTCTCTCGGTGGGCATGTACTATGCCGCGCCGAGGATGATGAAGCACCTCATCCTCACGCTCGTGAGTTACGTCTTCTACGGGTGGTGGAATCCTTGGTTCGTCTTCCTCATGCTCGGCTCCACCGCCATCGATTACGGGTGCGGGAAAATCATCACCGCTGAGGGCGCGTCGCCGAAGAAAAGGAAGACCGGGATGATCCTCTCGGTCGTCTCCAATCTCGCGATCCTCGTCTTCTTCAAATACACCGCCTTCGCCGTCGGCAGCGTGAGCGGGATGGCCGAAATGCTCGGCTGGGGGCAGGTCGCGCTGCCCTCGTTCTTCTACCACATCGTCCTTCCGGTCGGCATTTCCTTCTACACCTTCCAGTCGATGAGTTACTCCATCGACCTCTATCGCGGCCACGCGAAAGCATCCGATTCCTTCATCGATTTCGCCTGTTACGTCTCGATGTTCCCGCAACTCGTCGCGGGCCCGATCGTCCGCTACGGGCACGTCGCCGAGCAACTCCGCTCGCGGAAACACACGCTGGAGGACTTCACCTACGGCATCATCCGTTTCCAGCTCGGTTTCGCGAAGAAGATCCTCCTCGCGAATCCGATGGGGCTGGTGGCCGACGCCTGCTTTCAGAGCGGCGACGGCTCGCTCGGCGTGCTTGCGGCCTGGCTCGGCGTCTGCGCCTACGCCTTCCAGATCTATTTCGACTTTTCCGCCTATTCCGACATGGCGATCGGGCTCGGGCGCATGTTCGCCTTCCGTTTTCCCGAGAACTTCGATTCGCCCTACAAATCGGTGAACATCACCGATTTCTGGCGGCGCTGGCATATCTCGCTTTCCAGTTTCCTCCGCGACTATCTTTACATCCCATTGGGCGGAAACCGACACGGGTCCGCGCGGACTTACGTGAACCTGATGACGGTCATGTTACTCGGCGGACTGTGGCATGGGGCGCAGTGGAATTTCCTCGTCTGGGGCGCGATCCACGGCGGGATGCTCGCCTTCGAGCGCCTGATGGGGAAGGACTCGTTCTACGCGCGCCTGCCGCATCCGATCCGCATTGCCATCACCTTCGTCATCGTCCTCATCACCTGGGTCTTTTTTCGGGCCGAGAATCTCGAAGTCGCGCTCCGCTACCTCAAGGCGATGTTCGGGTTCGGCGGCGGAAATCCGGCGGCGGCCCTCCTCACCGCCGAGGTGCTGGAACCCGCGAATATCTTTTACTTCGTCGTCTGTGCGGCGGCCGTCTGGTGCTTCCCCCGCACTTTCGGGATTCTGCGGAAGGTCACGCTGAAGAAGGCGATCCTTGCCGTCGTTCTCTTCGTTCTTAGCCTGGCCGTGATGTTCTCGCAGGGCTTCAACCCTTTCCTTTATTTCCAGTTCTGAGTCATGTCCGACGAACCGATGAAGAACCCCTACGAGGATTGGGAGGAGCCGGAAAGCTTCACCATCGGGCGGTGCGCGATGTGGGCCATTGTGACGGTTTTTATCCTCGTCTGCATCAATCTGCCGCTCTATCGGAACGTCTACGAGGCGGTAAAGAAGCCGACCGAGAAGGAACCGCGCTGGGTGCCGGTCGTCGAATTGTTCAGGAAGGGAGGCGAGCCGATTGACAAGCATCTCAAGAGTTACGAGAAGCAGCTCGATCAGGCGGAATTCCGGGACGCACCGAGACGCCTCGTCCAGATGGCGATGACGGCCACCTTGCGCGCCGGGAATGCGAAGACGGTGATCGGAAAGGAGGGCTGGCTTTACTTCCAGCCCGCGCTCGACGGTCTGACCGGTTACGGGCCGCTCGCGGCGGAGCCGGATTCGGTGGCCAAGGATCCGAATCGCGCCCCCTGGGAAGGGCCGAAGGATGCCATCGAGATTTTCGCGAAACAGCTCGATGGCTTCGGCGTCGAACTGGTGCTCGTGCCCTTGCCGGTGAAGCCGATGATTTACCCCGAGTATCTCGCCGGGGAGAAGTTCGACGGACCGGTGCGGCATCGCGATGCGGCGGCGTTTTACGCGGAGTTGGAGAAGCAGCCGAATGTTTCGGTCGTCGATCTCGCCGATGCCTTCTGGGCGATGAAGGCCGAGACGCCGGTCTTCCTCAGGCAGGACACGCACTGGACACCGGCGGCGATGGAAGCGGCGGCGAAGCAACTAGCGGGTGTCCTGCGCGGGCGGGGATGGTTCACGGAGACCGGTTCCGATCCCGCGCGCTTCAGTGTCGGGCCGCCCGAGACGCGGCGGAGCATCGGCGACCTCGTGGAGAAACTCGATGTTCTCCCCGAGATCGATCCGAATGTGCCGCAGGCCGGATTCGACCTAGAGGATGCGAACGTACGATCGGTCACGGACACGCTCACCGGCAAGGCTCCAACCTCCGACGAGGAATCGCCGGTCGTCCTCCTGGGAGATAGCTTCACGAACATTTTCAGCCGCGCGGGTGATCTGAACTGGGGCGAAGGCGCGGGTTTCGGCGAACACCTCGCGCGTGAACTCGGGCTGCCGCTCGACGTGATCGCGATCAACGGGCAGGCCGCGACGGGCGTGCGCGAGCGCTTGGCGTCGCGTCCGAATTCGGCGGGGATGATGAGGCGGAAGAAGGTCGTCGTCTGGGCCATCGCCGCGCGCGACCTGTTCCTCTCCGAAACCGTCGCCTCGCAGAACGATGTGAAATGGGAAAGCGTGGCCTTCAATGACACGCCGGCGGCAGCGTCCACGGACGGTGGTCGATCATGGAAGGTTGAGGCGACAATGACTTTGAAATCGGTGTTTCCCGATCCGAATTCCGTAACTTACAAGGATGCGCTCTACGGAGCGGAATACCGCGTCGAAAAGGTGATCGAGGGCGAGGGGATTGCGGTCGGGGATACGGTCGTGATCGCGCACTGGGCGTTTGCGAACAAGCAATTGAAGGCGAGCGCCGCGTACGAACTAGGGAGCCGGAGGACGCTGGGCTTGGTTCCCTTCGAGACCAAGACGGAGTTACAGACGATGCAATTGGCCAATGACGCGGATCCCACCATTCTCGAGTTATACTGGGGTGAGGAAATCACGGCCCCGAAGTCGGAGGGAGAAATCTCGAACCGGCCCGCGCGACTTATCGCGGGCGGCACGTGTGCGGTGGTCAGTCTGCTTGTCGTGCTCGCCTGCGCGTTCGCGGCCCGTCGGGAGAAAAGGCCATGAGCGCCGGGCCTTCCAGTATGCGTTCCGTGGGCCTTGTGCTCGGTCCCTTGCTGGCCTTGCTTGTCTTCTGGCTCATGCCGGATGCCTATGTCGGCGCGGATGGGGACACCGTAGAACTCGGGGTATCTGCCCGCGTCACGGCGGGGCTGGCGCTGTGGATGGCCTTGTGGTGGATGACCGAGGCCATCCCCGTCTACGCGACCGCGCTCCTTCCCTTGGCCATCCTGCCGGCTTTCGGAGCGGTTCCCATGAAGGAGACGGCGGTGGGCTACGCCGACGAGTTGATTTTCCTCTACATGTCCGGTTTCATCCTCGCCCTCTCCATGCAACGCTGGGGGCTGCATAAACGCATCGCCCTCGGCTCGCTGCGCGTTGTCGGCACACGGCCCCGCATCGTCATTGGCGGTTTCATGGCCATCACCGCGACCTTGAGCATGTGGGTTTCGAACACGGCCACCGCCCTCATGATGATGCCGATCGCCGCGAGTCTCATCGACTTGCTCGACGATCCCGATGACACGGACGTCCAGAACCGGAACGAACTGCGTCATTTCGGCGTCTGCATGCTCCTCGGCATCGCCTACGCGGCGTCGATCGGCGGTCTCGGCACGATCATCGGCTCGCCGCCGAATGTGTTGGTGGCCTCGTTCATGAAGAAGGAACTCGAGATCGAGGTCAGTTTCTTCCAATGGATGATGATCGGGGTGCCGCTGGTGATTGTTTTCCTTCCGCTGACCTGGTTGTTACTCACGCGGGTCTTGTATCCCGTTCGCATGAGGGAATTGCGGGGCGGTGCCGCTTACTTTCGGGAGAGTTACGCCGCGCTCGGAAAGCCGAAACGCGGCGAGTGGATCGTCTTCATCGTCTTCCTGGCCACCGCCTTGTGCTGGGTCTTCCGACCGCTGTTGAAGAACCTGAGTCTCGGTGGCTTCCAGCCCTTCGCCAACATCGGCGATGCAGGCGTCGGGCTGATCGCGGCCCTCCTGCTCTTTATTCTGCCCGTCGACCGCAAGGGCACGCGGGTCATCGACTGGGAATGGGCCAACAAATTGCCCTGGGGCCTGCTCCTTCTTTTCGGAGGCGGCCTGAGTCTGGCCTCCGCCCTCGACAAGACCGGGGTGAGCGCCTTCATCGGCTCGCGCGTCGGCATGATGGAAGGACTGCCGCCACTCCTTTTGACGATCCTCGTCGCGACCATGGTCATCTTCCTCACCGAACTGACCAGCAACGTCGCGACCGCCGCCGCCTTGGTGCCGATCCTCGCCGCCGTGGCCGTCGGTCTCGGCATCCCGCCCATCAACGTCATCCTCCCCGCCGCTCTCGCCGCGAGCTGCGCCTTCATGCTCCCGGTCGCGACCCCGCCCAACGCCATCGTCTACGGCACCGGCCGCGTCACCATTGCTCAGATGGCGCGGGCCGGCATCTGGTTGAACCTGATCGGCGTCATTATCATCACGGTGGTGACCTACGCGCTGGTGATCCCGATTCTTGGGGGGCGGTAGGGAACGCGACCTCTTCGGATTCCGCGTCAGGAGAAGGGATTGAAGATCCTGATCTTGGCCCGCTTGAAGTCGGCCACATTGCGAGTTGCGAGCACGAGGTTGTGGCTCAGAGCGGTCGCGGCGATCAGGCTGTCCTTGACGGGCATCGCTTCGCCTCTCGCGCGAAGGTTCGCGAGAAGCAGCGCCCAGCGCAGTCCGGTTTCGCGGGTCCAATCCACGCACACAAGGCGCTCGATGCCATCCGAGAACCATTTCTCCAGTCGGTTCCGTCGCCTCCCCTTGGGCAACAAGAGAATGCCGTATCGGAGTTCGCCGATGATGATCGGATCGACCGCAAGTTCCTGCTCGTTTGCCCGAAGCCATTCCAGCACCCGGGCGTCAGGGGCGGGACGGGTGGCTTCGCTGAGGACATTGGCATCGACGAGAAAGCGCATTACTCCTCGTGGTGATGGTCAAGAAAGGACTTAAGAGTGTCGGTTTCCTCCGAAGGCACGGGGGTGAACCATGTCGAATCGGGACAGGCCCGCAGCCAATCAACGAGCCCGGTATTGGGTGCCTCTTCGGCTCGGACGAGGCGGTATTCCCCTTCTTCAAGACGCTCGATCCGGAAGGTCTGTCCCGGTCGGATACCGTCACGTTCGCGCAGGGCGGCTGGTAGGACGATCTGGCCCTTACTGGAAACTCTGGTCGTGGTGGTCGGAGACATGGGATTCTTCGAGTAAGATGGCGTCTTACGTTGGTATTGGCAAGGAAATATCGGTTGCCTTTCGGGCGGATTAATGGGGCTTCTCGTTCGTGTTCCTCACGCAATACAGATGCCCGGTGGTGCGGATGAGGAGGGAGTCTCCGGCGAGGGCGGGGGTGGCCATGAGGAGTTCGTCGAGGGGGTTGACGTGGAGGAGCTTGAAGGTGTCACCGGCTTCGAGGACGACGGTTTCGCCGCGCTCGCCGAAGCAGAAGATCTTGCCGTTCCAGGCGAGGGGAGACGCGGTGAATTGGGCGGACTTTCCGAGGCGCTCGCGGTCGTAGAGGATGGCGCCGGTCTTGGCGTCGAGACAGGAGAAGAGGCCGCGATCGAGGAGGATGTAGAGGCGGTCGCGGTAGAGGACGGGGGTCGGCATGTAAGGGGCGGAAGTCTTCCGGCACCAGACGATGAAGTCGTTGCTTGTTTCCTCGGAGTCGAGGGAGATGTCCCCCTTCGCGCCCGGCTTGATGG
>JAHEDC010000251.1 GCA_024641425.1 Verrucomicrobiales bacterium
ATTCCCGCTGTTTCGACTACACGAAGCCGCAGGTGCTCCATTTCCTTCTCTCGAACCTGCGCTTCTGGCTCGACGAATACCGCTTCGACGGCTTCCGCTTCGACGGGGTGACGAGCATGCTCTACCACGACCACGGCCTCGGTGCCGCTTTCGTCAACTACGACCGCTATTTCGACGCAGGCGTCGATGAGGACGCCTACGCCTACCTCGGGCTCGCGAACAAACTCGTCCACAGGCTGCGCAAGGACGCCACGACCATCGCGGAAGACGTCAGCGGCATGCCCGGCCTCGCCGCTCCGCAAAAGGAGGGGGGCTGCGGTTTCGACTATCGCCTCGCGATGGGCGTGCCCGACTGCTGGTTCAAGCTTGTCAACGATACCCGCGACGAGGATTGGGATGTCGGCTACCTCTGGCACGAGCTGACCAACCGCCGCGCCGACGAGGCCACGATCAGTTACGTCGAAAGTCACGACCAGGCCCTCGTCGGCGGGAAGACCCTTCTCTTCGAGCTGGCCGATTCCGCCATCTACGACTCGATGCACAAGGGCGGCGCCGACCACCGGATCGACCGCGCCATGGGCCTGCACAAAATGGCACGGCTCGCGACGCTGGCCGCTTCCGGCCACGGCTACATGAATTTCATCGGCAACGAATTCGGCCACCCCGAGTGGGTTGATTTCCCCCGGGAAGGCAACGGCTGGTCCTACCAGCACGCCCGCCGCCAGTGGAGCCTTCGCGACAATCCCGGGCTCCTTTTCCATTTCCTTGCCGACTTCGACGCCGCCATGCTCGACCTCGCCACGAAACAGCAACTCTACCGAAGCCCGCAACCGAAGCTTCCCTTCGTGAACCCTGGCGACAAGATTCTCGCCTTCGGCCGCGGCCACACCTACTTCATCTTCAATTTCCATCCAGAAAAATCCTTTGCCGACTACCCGCTTCCGGTTCCCGCCGGCACCTACCATCTCATCCTCGACACCGACGAGCCCCGATTCGGCGGCCACGAGCGCCTCGCCCCCGGCCAGCGCTTTTTCAGCCATCGCGACGACGACGGCATCGATCGCATCCGGCTCTATCTTCCCTCCCGCTCCGCCCTTGTCCTGGAGAAGGAGAAGGCGAGGAAGACCAGGAAGTAGCCCGCGTCTTTCCGCTTTCCGCTTTCCGCGCCTTCTGCTATGCAGGGGGAATGATATCCCTTCGTCCGCTCGCCGTCGCGCTTCTCTTGGCCACCTCCCATCCTTTCTCCCTCCGGGCCGAGGATCCCGCGCCGGGAAAACAGGTGGAACAGTCCTTCCAATCCTCCGCAGGCCTGACCGTGCCTTTTCTCCTCTTTCTTCCAGAGGCAAAGACAGAGCACGCCCCGCTCATGCTCTTCCTCCACGGACGAGGCGAAAGTGACGGGGCCCTCTCCATCGTCGCCAAATGGGGCCCGCCCCGCATGGCCGCACGCGGGGACAAGCTGCCCTACATTCTCGTCTCCCCCCAATGCCCCCGGGCCACGAACTGGAGCGCGCCCGAGCAGCAGGCCGCGCTGGTGGAACTCGTCAATCACGTCGCGAAGGCCTACGCCGCCGACACGCGCCGCCTCTACCTCACCGGCCTCAGCATGGGTGGCTACGGCTCCTGGCGCCTGGCCGCCGACCATCCTGAGAAATTCGCCGCCGTCGTCCCGATCTGCGGAGCCGGGAATCCCGCCGATGGCGAGAAGCTCAAGAACGTCCCGATCTGGGCCTGGCACGGCACCGAGGACGGAGCCGTCCCCTTTCAGCGCTCGGTCGAAATGGTCGACGCGATCAAGAAGGCCGGCGGCACTCAGGTGCGCTTCACCACCCTCGAACACATCGGCCACAATTCCTGGTCCGCCGCATACGCCACGCCGGAACTCTTCGAGTGGTTCGATAAGCACGTCCTGCCGGAATAGGCGCGGGTGCTTGGATCCGAGTCCCCGCATCAGAAATGCATCGCGCGCATGTCCGAGAGCCTTGAGCGGTGACACGTCTGCCTTGATGCGACCGGAGTCGTCTGGAAGGCCGAGTTCGACGCGGATGGCCAACAGATGCGCCCAGGCGTTTTCCTGCTTCTGCGCCTGCTGGTCTATCTGCTGCCGTAACGATGCAAGCACTTCTGCGATGGTATCCCGATCATTTTTCCACGGACCGCTCGCGCCGGGATTGTGAGCCGCCCACTCGGCCACGTTTCCGTAAAGGTCGCGCTTGGTGAGGGCCTCGCAGAATGCGACGGCTTCCGGCCATGTCACCTGATCGACGGGAAGCTCCGTACCCATTGTGGAGGAAGGATTCCGCCCCATGACCTGCTCGAATTCCTGCTGGCTGACCTCCTGCTCCGCCATCGAGAAGTCGGGGACGTCGCGAAGCACCCACCATCCTCTCACGCCTCTCAAGCCGACGTTTCCGAAAACCTCCGTCAATAACAGACTCCGTCCTCCTGGAAATCAAATGCAAGCGATGGCCGGTGCCCGTCTCGAGAACGGGACCGGGTTCTTCCTCGTGAACCACGAGACCGAAGAGCGCACCACCGAGAAGGGCACATCTGAGCACGAGCACCGCTCATTCCCGAGCAGTGAGGCCCCACTCCCGTGGCAGTCCTTCCGCCTGATGAGGCTCCCGCGCCATCAGCTCTGGTGTTGCGTTTCCTTACGCCTGCGCCGCCGCCGTCCTGGCGAGGCGCTGGCAGTCTCCGGCGAAGAGCTGGAGGCCACGGGCGAGGTGCCAGACGGGGATGTTCGTCTGGAGTTCGTCGAGAAGGACGGCAATGCGCGCGGCGGACTCGCGGAGTCCCGGGGCGATCTCGCCGCCGTCGGCGTAGGATCCGAGGGCGGATTGCGCGTTCTCAAGCGCTTCCTGGAAATTCGCGGTCAGGCCGGTCAGTTTCCGGCGGTGCAGATTGCTGGATTCCCGACTGGCGCGGTCGAGTTCGGTGGAGAAACAGCCAGCCATCTCGGCGAGAAGCTTGGCGGCTTCGCGGGGCGTGGGCGGTTCAACGGATGCCGCGGGCTCGACTTCAAGAACCGCAGCTCCGACCTTCGCAATGGTGGTGGTTTCCGTCTGGACACGGGCGGCGGCCTTCAGTTGGCGAAGCCACCGGCGGCGGAAAATCCAGGATTCAAGATAGTTCGGAACTCCGGCGCTGAGAGCTTGAGTGGCTGGCATGGCGTCCATCAATGGTTAAAAGATCAAAAGAGTCGGAAAAGTCACATTCCAACGGTGGATTTTTCCGGGCGAGAAGCAGAGACATTCTCAAACTGCAAAGCATTGGAGCAGAATCAACTACAGAAATGAAAAAAATTTCCCTCCCTTAACCATCTCCCTCCAACCGGCCCCGCGCGATCTCAGTGTCCGGGCGGGGTGGCGAAACGACCGTCCGCGCCTTCTCCGGGGAACGGATTCGCATGGCCCCGCCGGGAATACGGGTCGCTCCCGCGCTCGTGGAAGACGGCCGCGCCGATCACGCCCACGTTCCGGGTGTCCCCGTGGCGGCGCGCCGCGTAGGAGGCGTCGATCCCGCTGAAGCGGAAGGCGGCGACCTCGCTGTAGCTCTTGCGGAAGCCGTCGACCTCCAATTCCCCGTGGGGTTCGATCAGATAGCCGCGCTTCCCGTAGCTCGCGCCCTTGCCATCGATCACGTCCAGGCCATCGACGGAAAGCACGACTTCGAGCCGCGCGCCGGTCAGGTTCCTGATCTCGATGGCATAACGCTGGCCCTCGCGGCCGACGACGCTATTCCGTCCGCCGGACGAGTAGGCCGGAAGGTAACCGCCGAAACCGGACTTGTTCTTGATTCCGATAGTGGCCGCGCTGCCGATCAAGAAGGGCTGTCCCCCTCGGGAGCCCCGTCCGGAGGAGCCGGGGCCATCGTTGTAGAAAACGGCGGTCGTGCCGGTGGGGGTGCTGCTCGCACGCGAAAAGTCATGGTTCCGCACCGAGGAGCCGCGGGTTTCTCCCCATTTCGTCCCCAGGCCCGGCTCCTCCTTGCGCACCGAGCCCGAGCGCGCGACGGTAAGTGGCTCGAACGCCTGCGCATTCCAGGCCGAGTCGGCGGGCGCGCCGGTGACGGACGAATACGACGAGACCCCGGAGACATTCGCACATCCGGAAAGACCGGCCAGCGCGAGAAGGCACGAAAGAAGAATCCCGGGAGAGACTCCGCGGGCCGGTCGGTTGGTTTTAGATTTTTGCATGGGTAGGATCTACGCGGCGGAAATCGGGACTCTTTCAGAGGTTGGACAATCCACCCGATCACCGCCTCTCCGCAGCGGCCCGCAGCTCATCGAGCGCTTTTGATCGCTTCACTGTGAGGACGGCACCCTCCGGAATGATGATGGAACGGGTGCCGCTCCGGTAGAGCGTGGCTTCGAGGGCGTCGCCATCGGCAATATTCGTGGCGTCGGTCTCGATGAAGACGGGCCCTTCCATGTATTTTTCCGAGAATGCGCCTGCCACGCCCCTCGCGGAGTTCACTTTTTTTGTGGCAAATCCTCATGGCACCGCCACATAATCAGGCTCCACACCTCGCATCCGACCATGATTATCTTCTACAAGCCCCCCATTCTCACCGTGATCTTCAGGATCCTCGGCGTTCTCGCCCTCATCGCCTCGATCGTAGTCGCGATCATTGCTCTGCGCGAGGGAGCCGCCCTCAAGGCCGCTGGCGGATCCGGCGAGTACGTTTGGAACGCCCTCGGCTCTTTCGCCGCTGGAATCCTCGTCTTCCTTTTCTACTGGGGAATCGCCCAGGTAATCGATTTCCTCGGCAAGACCGCCTTCTACACCGAGCAGATGTATGTGCAGAATTCGACCCGGGCGGGCGTGAAAGGCAAGGGGAACCAATCCCCGGTCGCCAACGATTCCTACGACGCCGACGACGACGAGCCCGAAGCCGAGGCCGCTCCTTCCCCCAAGGACAAATCGAAGGAACCCACGCCCGATCCCGCCCCGGTGGTCGAACGGACGAAATTCGCCTGCAAGGCCTGCGGCCAGCGCATTTCCGCGACCGTCTCGGAAATTGGAAACCACATCGCGTGCCCGAATTGCGGTGAGGACGTCACGGTCGCATAGAAGGCAGGTACGATGAAATTGTTTGGTTTTCAATGCAAACTCGGATAGGGGTAACGCAGGTGACGGACGCGTCCGTGGCCTGTAAATCGATCACCGATGCTTGCGCGGTGGAAGAAAGAGAGTGACCGCACCTGATTCATGAAATTTGCCATCTTCGGAGACATCCACGCCAACCTGGAAGCCTTGGAGGCCGTCATGGCCGACGCCGAGCAACAATCGTGCACCCACTTCGTCTGCATCGGAGACATCGTAGGCTACAATGCCAATCCCCACGAGTGTCTCGATTTCGTCCGCTCGCTCGACTGCCCGGTCGTGAAGGGCAACCACGACGAGGAAGCCTCCGCCGACACCGAACTGATCGGGCTCAATCCCCTCGCCGAGCAGGCCATGACCTGGACCCGCGCGCATCTCGACGCCGAGGACAAGCAGTGGCTGCGCGACCTCCGCATGGTGCGGCAAGTGCGGGACTTCACCATTGTCCACGCCACCCTCGACACCCCTTCCAGCTGGGGCTACATCACGAACAAGTTCGATGCCATGGCCAGCTTCAGCTACCAGTACACTCCGGTCTGCTTCTTCGGCCACACCCACGCTCCGAAATTCTACGTCAAGAGCAGTTCCGTCAACGTCCATCCCGGACTGAGCGTCGATCTCGAATCCGGAAAAAAATACTTCATCAACGTCGGCAGCGTCGGCCAGCCTCGTGATGGGGACCCCCGGCCTTCCTACGCCGTCTACGACGTTTCGGCCCAGCGTGTCGCCATCCGGCGGATCGAGTATGACATGGCCACCGCCCAACGGAAGATCCTCGACGCCGGTCTGCCCCCGATGCTCGCCGAACGTCTCTCGCTAGGGAAATAAGCATCCTGGACGAGAGCCGATATGCCGCGTCCTCCCTCTGCCGACGGGCCCGATCTCAGCGGTCTCCGCAGCGTGCTCGTGGTAAAGCCCAGCTCTCTGGGAGACATCGTGCACACCCTCCCCGCGGTCGCGCAGATCAAGCGTGTGCGCCCCGACCTCCGCATCCGCTGGGTCGCGAATCCCGAGTGGATCCCTCTTCTCGAAGGCCATCCCGATATCGACGCGGTCATCCCCTTCCCCCGCCGTCAGCTCGGCGGTTGGAACGCGCCTCTCAAATTCTGGAAATGGTCCCGTTGCCTTCGCGTGCCCGAGCCTCCCGACCTCGCCATCGATTTCCAGGGGCTCCTCCGCAGTGCCGCCATCGCCCGCCGCAGCGGGGCCCCTCTCATCGCCGGCCTCTCGGACGCCCGTGAGGGAGCGCGCTTCCTCTACCACCGCGTCGTTCCCGTCGATCCCTCCGCCCATGCCGTAGACCGCTACCTTCGCCTTCCCCGCGACCTCGGACTCGACGACGGTGCTCCGCCCGCCTTTCGCCTTCCGCCAGGCACCCTGCCCGAAGGAATCACCTTACCCGAGCGCTTCGTCCTCCTTCATCCCTTCTCCCGCGGTCCGGGGAAATCCCTCGACATTCCCTCCGTCCAGCGTCTCTGTCGCGCCCTTGCGCCCCACCCGGTCGTCCTGGTCGGCAAAACCGACCCACTCGACCTCGATCTCCCGCCCGGTTCCGTCGATCTGCTCAATCGCACGGGCCTCCGCGACCTTATCGGCGTGATGGAAGCCGCCCGTTTCATCGTCAGCGTCGACAGCGGCCCCATGCACATCGCCGCCGCCCTCCGCTCCGATCTCCTCTCCCTCCACGCCTGGAGCGATCCCCGGAAAGTCGGACCCTACCGCCGCGACGCATGGGTCTGGAAGAACAAGCGCATCACCCGGGCCGGTGACTGGTCGCCCGACCCCGAAACCGAGACCGCCAACGCCCTCCCCGACGACGCCTGCCTCGACGCCATCGCCGCCTTTGTCGTCGAACGGATGGGCACTTAGTTTCCAACCGTCGCCCCGCGCCGTCTCCGCGTCCTTCCCGACTTCCCGCGCCCGCCATTAAGATTGACCTTTCCCTGCCCTCTGCCTACGCTCCGCGCATGGCCAAATCCGACGGTGGCGCCACGTTGACGCCGATGATGAAACAGTACTACGCGATCCGGAAGGAGCTTCCGGACGACGTGCTCCTGTTCTTCCGTCTGGGGGATTTCTACGAACTCTTCATGGAGGACGCCAAGGTCGCGACGAGCATCATCAGCGTCGCCCTGACGAAGCGGAACGGGATGCCGATGTGCGGGGTGCCGCACCACGCGGCGGAGGGCTACATCGGGAAACTCGTCACCGCCGGGAAGCGCGTCGCCATCGCCGAGCAGACGACGGAGCCAAAACCGGGGCAGATCGTCGAGCGCGCGATTTCGCAGATCATCAGCGCGGGGACGATCGCGGACCTGAACCTCCTCGATCAGAAGCGGCCCAATTTCCTCGCCGGCGTCGCCTTCGCGAACCGCCAGTTCGGGCTGGCCTACATCGACCACACGACCGGCGATTTCCGGCTCACCGAGTTCCCCGACCGCGCGGCGCTGGAGGACGAACTCGGCCGCGTCCAGCCGTCGGAGTTGCTTTACAGCGAGGAACAGGAGGAGCATTTCTCGGGACTGGCGAACGCCTTCCCTTACGACGGCTACGCCTTTCTCGCCGAACAAGCCTCATTTGTCCTGAAGGAGCACTTCAAGGTGCAATCGCTCGACGGCTTCGGCTGCGGCGGGCTTCAGGCGGCGATCGGCGCGGCGGGGGCGATCTTCCATTACCTCAAGAACCAGCTCCGGCGCGAGGTCAATCACCTCACGCGGATGCGGGCCTACCATGGCGAGCAATTCGTCCTCATCGACGCGGCGAGCCAGGGCAACCTCGACCTCATCACGAGCCGCGGCGGCGCAAAGCACACGCTGCTCGCGGCCCTCGACCGCACCGGCACGCCGATGGGCGCGCGGCGGCTGCGCGACTGGATCCTCCACCCGCTCCGCGATCTCCACACCCTGACCGCGCGGCAGGATCTCATCGCCGCCTTCCTCGAGCAGCCGTTCCTGCTCGGGAAAACCCAGGAGGCGCTGAAGGCAATCCGCGACATCGAGCGCACGCTCGGACGCCTCAGCCAGGGCAGTGGGAACGCGCGCGACTTGCAAGCGCTCGCGAAGTCGCTGCTTCGTGTTCCTGAAGTCCGGGACCATCTCGAGGCGCTCTGCGGGAACGCGGAGAACAATGCTTCCCTCGGTCGCGAATTGCTCCCGAACCTCCACCCCTTCGACGAACTCGTCGCCCTCCTCGAAGCCGCGCTCGCCGACGAGCCGCCGGCCACGATCAAGGACGGCGGGATGTTCCGCGACGGCTACAGCAGCCACCTCGACGAGTTGCGCAGCGCCTCGACGGCGGGGAAACAATGGATCGCCGACCTCCAGGCGCGCGAGATCGAACGCACCGGGATCAAGTCGCTCAAGTTCAAGTTCAACAATGTCTTCGGCTACTTCATCGAGGTCACGAAGGCGAACCTCGCCAACGTCCCCGACGACTACACGCGGAAGCAGACGACGGTGAACGCCGAGCGCTATATCACGCCGGAGCTGAAGGAGATCGAGAACAAGATCCTCGGGGCCGACGAACGCTCGCGGCAGCTCGAACAGGAGGAATTCCTGCGCCTCCGCGAGACCGTACTCGAACACCTTGTCGAACTCCAGGATACCGCCGGCGCGGTGGCCACGCTCGACGTCCTCTGCGGCCTCGCCGAAACCGCGCGCCTCTACCAGTACTGCCGGCCGCTCCTCAACGAGTCGCGCAACCTCTACATCCGCGACGGCCGCCATCCGGTGCTCGACCAGAATATCGGCGAGGAGAAATTCGTCCCGAACGACACGCATCTCGAACCGGACGAAAACCGGCTCCTGCTCATCACCGGCCCTAACATGGCCGGAAAATCGACCTACATCCGGCAGGTCGCGCTCATTACCTTGATGGCGCAGATCGGGAGCTTCGTCCCGGCGGCGAGCGCGGAGATCGGGCTCGTCGACCGCATCTTCACCCGCGTCGGAGCCAGCGACGATCTTTCGCGCGGGCAGTCGACGTTCATGGTCGAGATGAACGAGACCGCCCTCATCATCAACAACGCGACCGAGCGCAGCCTCGTCATCCTCGACGAGATCGGACGCGGCACCGCGACCTTCGACGGCCTCAGCATCGCGTGGTCGGTGGCCGAATACCTGCATGACACGATCAAGGCCCGCGCCCTCTTCGCCACCCACTACCACGAGCTGACCGCGCTCTCGCGTTC
>JAHEDC010000252.1 GCA_024641425.1 Verrucomicrobiales bacterium
CACGCTCCTCAACATCATGGGTACCCTGGACACGCCGACCAGCGGCTCGGTCGTCGTCGCCGGCAAGGAAGTCGCCCGCGCGGACGAGAAGGAACTGGCCGCGCTTCGGAGCGAGTCGATTGGCTTCATCTTCCAACTCCACCACTTGCTCCCGCAGTCGACGGTCCTAGAGAACGTCATGCTTCCCAGCCTCGCCCTCAGGTCGCGCCCGCCCGTTGCCGAGGTGCGCGAGCGCGCGGTGGCGCTGCTCGATCGGGTCGGACTTCGCAAGCAGATGCACCAGAAGCCGCACGCCATTTCCGGCGGCGAACGCCAGCGCGCCGCTGTCGTGCGTGCCCTCATCAACAAGCCTTCCCTCATCCTCGCCGACGAACCCACGGGTTCCCTCGATCAGGAACGCGCCAGCGAACTGACGAATCTCCTCGTGGAATTGAATGTAGAGGAAGGCGTCGCCCTCATCATGGTCACGCACGATCTCGGGCTCGCCCGGCGCATGGGGCGCGTCCTTTGCATCGAGAAGGGCAAGCTTGGGGGCCTCGCCGAATAGGATTCCCCGGCCATGGAAAAGCCATCCCGCGTCGCCACCGCCTTCGAGGAACGCGTCTACACGGCGATCCGGCGCATTCCGCGCGGCAAGGTCACGACCTACAAGCACCTCGCGGTCGCCCTCGATTGCGGCAGTTCCCAGGCCGTCGGGCAAGCCCTGAAGCGCAATCCCTACGCGCCCGAGGCCCCGTGCCATCGGGTCATTGCGAGCACGCTCACCATCGGCGGTTTCGCCGGCCACACCGACGGCGAGGAGATCCGCCGCAAGCTCCGGATGCTCGCCGAGGAGGGCGTCGCCTTCACCGACGGAAAGCTCGCGGACCCGAAACAGGTTTACGTTTTCCCGAAATCCCGATGAAGGATGCCCTCATGGATCGCGACGAGTTCGCGGAGACGATGGCCGAGATTGGGCGCACGCACATGCCCTTCGGCAAATACGGCCCCGCGTACTTTCCGCCGCGCGGCATTCCGCTCTACGACTTGCCCGCCGAGTATCTCCAATGGTTCGCGAGCAAAGGCGGCTTTCCCAGCGGTCGTCTTGGCGAGTTGCTGGAGATCATCTACAACGTGAAGAAGGAAGGTGCCGACGAGGTCTTCAGCGTCCTCCGTTCGAAAGCCGGAGGCCGCGCCAAACTCCGCCCGCCGAGGAAGAAGGAGTTTCGCTTTGGCCGGGAAGGGGAGTGATTCGAAGACGGCTTAAGGAACCGTTGGATGGGATTAGCGGGATCCTCCGTTTTCAGGGCCAAAGGCCCCTCTAAAAGCTAGCCCGGGGCACTCGCCCTGGGTCTCCGGCGTCTCTGGATCAAGCCCTGTAGGAGCGGCACAAAGCTTTGGCCCGGAGACCTTCGGTGGCCACCGACAATGCAATTGCTCCCAGTCTCTCTGGCACCCGGTTTCGTCCAAGAGCCAATCAAGCAATAACCCCTTTCACCACTTCGCCGTAAACATCGGTCAGGCGGAAGTCGCGGCCGGCGTAGCGGTAGGTGAGCTGGGTGTGGTCGAGGCCCATGAGGTGGAGGATGGTGGCGTGGAGGTCGTGGGTGTGGACGGTGTCGGTGACGGCGGTGCGCCCGACCTCGTCGGTGCCCCCGTAGCGGAGGCCGCCCTTGATGCCGCCGCCGGCCATCCACATCGAATAGCCGCGGTTGTTGTGGCGGCGACCGTCGCCGGCGTTGGCCTGGTCTTCCGGCGAGCGTCCGAATTCGCCGCCCCAGACGAGGAGGGTGTCGTCGAGCATGCCGCGGGTTTTCAGATCGGAAATGAGGGCGGCGATCGGCTGGTCGATGGCGGTGCAGTTCTCGGTCAGTTTCTTCTTCAGCCCGTTGTGCTGGTCCCAGCCGCCCTTGGTGACCTGGATGAAGCGCACGCCGGACTCGGCGAGGCGGCGGGCCATGAGGCACTGGGTTCCGAAGTCGTTCGTCTCGCGCTGGCCGATGCCGTAGCTCTCGCGGACCGCGTCCGGTTCGGAGTCGAGATCCATGACGCCGGGGACGGCGGTCTGCATCCGGTAGGCGAGTTCGAAGGATTGAATGACACCCTCGATCTCGGCGTTGCCGTTGACTCGGTCGAGCATGTTTCGGTTCAGCGACTGGAGGTAGTCGAGCTGGCGGCGCTGGGTCGTCGCGTCGAGGCGCGGGTTCGCGATGTCGGGCACGCCCTGGCGGCCGGTGAGGACGCGGGTGCCCTGGTAGCTGGCGGGGAGGAAGGCGGAGCCGTAGTTCTGCGCCCCGCCGAGGCGGTCCAGCGGATTGATGGTGACGAAGCCGGGGAGGTCGTCGTTCGTGCTTCCGAGTCCGTAGGTGATCCACGAGCCCATGGAGGGTCGCACGAAATTCGTACTGCCGGTGTGCAGCATGATCGTGGCCTGCGGGTGCGCCGGGCTGTTCGTGTGCATGCCATTGAGCAGGCACAGCTCGTCGGCGTGTTTCGCGAGATGCGGGAAAAGGCTGGAGATCATGAGCCCGCTCCTGCCGTGCGGGCTGAATTCGAATTGCGGTGCGAGGAGCTTGCCGTTTACCTTCTTGCCCTCGTAGTTTTCCGTGACCGACTTGCCGCCGGCCTTAATGAGCTCGGGCTTGTAATCGAAGGTGTCGACGTGGCTGGGCGCGCCCTGCATGAACATGAAGATGACACGTTTCGCCTTGGCGGGGAAATGGCCGTCGCGCGCCGCGAGCGGATGGCCGGCCGGGCGCTCCCGAAGGGCGGCCTGGGCGGAGAGTCCGGCGAGGGCAAGGTAACCGAAGCCGCAGGAGGCGGACTTGAGGAAATCGCGGCGGGAGGGTTGGAAGGGATGCATGGTGGTGGGCGGGAATGGTTTGAGCGATCAGCGGACGTAACGGAATTCGGCGGAGGAAAAGAGCGATTGGTAGAAGGCGGACCAGGCGGCCTGCCGGGCTTTGTCCTCTCCGGGTGAAAGATTGCCGAGGAACTCCCCGGCGGCGGCGAGTTCGGAGGTATCCGGCCGACGTCCGAGCGTTTGCTCGTAGGCAAGGGCGACGCGCGCGTTCTCGTCGAGGACGTTCGTCGAGAGGGCGCGTCGTGCGGCGGCGTCGCTGCGCTCGATGACGAACTCGTTGTTCAGGAGAAAGAGGGCCTGCGTCGAAACGGTGGTGACATCGCGTTGCCCGATGACTTGGCTGGGCTCGGCGAAATCGAAGGCGACGAGCATCTGGGGAACGAAGCTGCGCACCACCGGGAGATAGACGCTGCGGTAGGCGTCTCCGACCGTCTCCTCGATGCGTCCGCTCTGGTTCCGGATTTCACCGTTGCCTGCCTGGGCCACGGCGGAGGCTTTCGGACGCGCGAGGTCGAGTTCGCCGCTGGCTGCGAGCATCGCGTCGCGCAAGGCCTCGACTTCAAGACGCCGGAGGTTCCGCTGCCAGAGGAGCCGGTTTTCCGGATCGACGTCGAAGGCGGCGGGATCGTTCGCGGAGCCGACGCGGTAGGCGTGCGAGAGGACGATCTCGCGGATTGCCTGCTTCACCGACCAGCCGTTCTCGACGAAGCGGATTGCGAGGAAGTCGAGCAGTTCCGGATGGGACGGGCGCTCGCCCATCTTGCCGAAATTGTCGACGGTGCGGACGAGGCCCTGACCGAAGAGATGCTGCCAGATGCGGTTGACCATGACGCGTGCGGTGAGGGGATTTTCCGGGCTGGAAATCCACTCCGCGTATTCAAGGCGACCGCTGTTCTTGGCCGGAATCTCCGGGGTGTCGGGGCGGCGGAGGACTTCGAGGAATCCCCGTGGCACGAGATCGCCGAGTGTCTCGATTTCTCCGCGCAGGTGCAATTTGACGTCCCTCGGATTCTCGCTGTCGCGCACCGCCATGGTAAACGGCGCGTCTCCCTTGATGCCAGGGCCGCCGCCGCCGCCTTTCTTGCCGGCCTTCTTGTTGAGGCGCTTCACCTCCTGCTGGGTCTCGCGCAGGCGGGCCGTGAGCTGGTTTTTCGGAAGCGCGACGAGTTCGCGGACTTTCGCGGAGGCGGCTTCGACGGCTTTCGGAGCTTTCCCGAGCAGCTTCATCGCCTCCTGCAGATCACTCAGTTGCTGCCGGGCCAGTCTGACCTTCCTGTTCTCGGCTTGCTCGATGGGAGGCGCAGGTTGGGGGGGGGGCGCAACCGGTGCCGCGCCGTGGAGGGCGGCGAGGGATCTGGGTGCCAGGGAATTCCCGCCACCCTGCTTGCTTCCGTATCCTGAGAGCGTGTCCGTGCTCCGGAAGATTCCGGCCAGCGCGTAATAGTCGCTTTGCGAAATGGGATCGAACTTGTGATTGTGACAGCGCGCGCAACCTGTGGTGAGCGCCAGAATCGCGCGTCCCGTCGTATCAATCTGCTCGTCGACCTGATCCATCCGGAATTGCTCTTGATTCTTCTCGTTCAGATCCATCGAGCCGAGGGCGAGGAAGGTCGTGGCAACGAGACGCTCGTTCTTTTCCGCGTCGCCTCCTCCTTCGATCAGGTCGCCGGCGATCTGTTCGCGGACGAACTGGTCATAGGGCTTGTCGGCGTTGAAGGCATCGATCACGTAGTCGCGGTAGCGCCAGGCAAAAGGGAAAGGGTAGTTCCGCGTGCGGCCCATCGATTCGGCATAGCGGGCGATGTCGAGCCAGTGGCGGCCCCAGCGCTCGCCGAATTGCGGGCTGGCGAGGAGGCGGTCGACGACTTTGGCCAGCGCGTCGCGGTCGCTTGCGGCGTCGTTTTCAAAGTCCGCCAACTCCTCCGGAGTAGGTGGGAGTCCAGTCAGGTCGAAGTGGACGCGGCGGAGAAGCGTGCGGCGGTCCGCATCCGCGACCGGTTTCAGGTTCCTGGCCTCGAGGGGAGCGAGGACGAACTGGTCGATCGGCGACTGCGGCCAACTCATGTCCTTCGTCGAGGGAGGGGCGGTGTCGGCGGGAGCTTGGAAGGCCCAGAACGAGCGGCCTGCCTCGATGTCGAATTTCCCCACCGCTTCCTTTGCGATGCCGGACGTTTTCTTCTCGCGCGGGTCAGGCGCGCCCATCGCGATCCAGTCGTGCAGGGCCTCGATCTCCTTGTCGGACAACTTGTATTTGGGCGGCATCTTCGTGTCCGGGTTTCCGTAGCCGACCGCTTCCATGAGCGGGCTGCCCTTCGGATTTCCGGGTTCGATGACCTCGCCGGAATCGCCGCCGTTCATCCAGCCCTCCCGCGTGTCGAGAAGCAGGCCGCCTTTCAGCTTCTCCGCGTCGGCGGAGTGGCATTTGTAGCAATGCTCCGCGAGGAGAGGGCGGATGTTCTTCTCGAAGAACGCGGTCTCGGTCGCTTCGGGAGCGGCCTTCGCGCTGGCAATGCCGAAGAGGAGAGCGGAAAATAGGACGGACTGGGTATTCATCGTTCCATGGGAAAAGACAGGCGGGAATGCGGGTTCTTTGTCCATTCCGCCGGTGGGGGCGGGCTTTGGACAAAAAATCCTGAAAGGCGCATTGAATTTCAATGCGTTATTATTTGGGGGGTCAGGATGGCCCCACTACGGCGGCGTCGCCACAGGAATGGCCTCGCAGACGTCGCGCCAGCCGGGGAAGTTCCAGTTGTTCGGGAAGCCACGGCATTGCGCCGGTTTGACCGGGTTGATCGTGCACTCGATGCCGTCGAGGAAATGGCACTCGCCGTTCGGCTTCTCGACGAGGGAAAGGCCGGTGCGGTTGGCGCGGAGACGGGTGTGCTGCTGGATGAAGGCGTCGCGATCCATGCCGACGTGGGCGGCGATGGCGGTGATCGCGGCGTCCTCGACGAAGACATCGCCGGGCCAGCGGCAGCAGTTGCCGCAGCGCTGGCATTGGTAAGAGACGCCCGGTTCCGCGTCGCTGTGTCCGGTGGGGGCGATCACTTGATCTCGTCTTCCATCCGCTCGCTCAGCCACTGCTTGATCATACTCTGGTAGTTGAGGAAACGGGAGCGCGCGATGCGCTTGATGCGGGCCAGCATCCGGGGGTCAAAGCGAAGGGTAATCGTCGTCGATTCCCTCGAATCTGGCTGGTGGATCGAGGCGTTCATGAGCCGTGGGTCGAGCTGGTGCTCCATCCAGAAGGCGGCTTCATCGCTTTCGTCGTCGAATTCGGGAATGTCCTTCCACTTGGTGACGGTATTCATTTTTCGCGTAAAATCAGGCGTGAATTGGTGCTCTCCAGTGAATTAGCTGAATTCGGCGTTTTTGCGGTCATAGAAATTGACCTCGTCCTCGGTCATTTCGCGGGCGAGGATAACGCGGTAGCGTTTGCCGTCGGTCCAGAAGACACTGAAGATGCCGCGACTGCGCACGGATTTGCCGAGGCAGAAGTAGCGGGCCTCCTCCTCGCCGTACTCGGAGTCGGGAAGCAGCCGGAGGGCGAAGGGATCCTCGAAGGATTCCTCGATCTCCTTCGGAGTCACGGAGCTGAGATCGAAATTGAGGTCTAGCCAGTCAAATTCCATGGGAGGAGCCTAAAGGGGCGGGCAAAGTTGGGATTGTGCGTGATTCGTGCTTACTTTCGACGCGACATGGGTATCATGGCGTGGCCCGACCGCTCTGCCTTCATAGTTTGCGTCGGGCAAAGAAGCAAGCAATCTCAATCGGAAACCAACCTTCACTATACCATGATTTTCATAGGAATCGACAGCGGCACGCAAAGCACCAAGGCGATTGCCATCGATCTCGACAGCGGACGCATCGTCGCCGAGGCCCAGCAGGGCTATGGTCTTCTCACCGGCTTGCCCCCCGGACACCTTGAGCAGGACCCGGCGGAATGGATCGGCGCGGTCGAGCACACGGTGGGCGCGTGCCTGGCGCAACTCGGCGAGCGACGCAAGGAGCTTGCGGGGATTGGCGTCAGCGGCCAGCAGCACGGGCTGGTGGTTCTGGACAAGGAGGATCTGGTCGTGCGTCCTGCGAAGCTTTGGTGCGACACCTCGACGGCGGCGCAGTGCGCGCGCTTCGCCGAGGCCTTCGGCGGGCAGGAGGGCCTGATCGCCCTCGCCGGAAACACCATTCTGCCGGGCTATACGATTCCGAAGCTCCTCTGGCTCAAGGAGCATGAGCCGGAGAATTTCGCCCGCACGACGTCGATCCTCCTTCCGCACGACTACATCAATTTCTGGCTTACGGGCGTAAAGCGCATGGAATACGGCGATGCCTCGGGGACGGGCGTCCTGAACCTCCGCACCCGCGAGTGGTGCGGCGAGTTGCTCGATTTCGTTGATCCTCGCGTGCGGGAGATGCTGCCGCCGCTCGGCTCGTCGCGCGAGGTTCACGGCACCTTGCGTCCGGATTTGGCCGCGCAATGGGGCGTTTCCTCCGAGGTCATCGTCAGCGCCGGGGGCGGGGACAACATGATGGGCGCGATCGGGACGGGGAACATCAAGCCGGGCGTGATCACGGCGAGTTTCGGCACCTCGGGCACGCTCTACGGGGTGGCCGACGGGCCGGTCGTCGATCCGAAGGGCGAGGTCGCCGCCTTCTGCGACAGCACCGACCAGTGGATGCCGCTTGTGTGCACGATGAACGTCACCGTGGTCACTGAACAGATCCGCGAACTCTTCGGCTTTTCCATTCCCGATCTCGAAAAGGCCGTCACGGGCGCTCCAGCGGGGGCGAATGGCATTGCCTTCCTCCCGTATCTTAACGGCGAGCGCACGCCGAATCTGCCGAACGGCTGCGGCGTTCTCCATGGCCTTCGTGCCGATAACTTGACCGCGGCGAATCTCGCCCGCGCCGCGATGGAAGGTGCGACCCTTGGCCTCGCCTATGGCCTGAACCGCTTCCGTGAACTCGGCATGTCGCCGAGCGAGATCCGGCTCACGGGAGGCGGCAGCAAGAGCGGAGTCTGGCGCCAGCTCGCCGCCGATGCCTTCGACGCCTCGGTGGTCAGCCTCGTTACCGCCGAAGGCGCGGGACTCGGCGCGGCCATTCAGGCGGCCTTCGCGCACGGTGGGGGACGGACCTGTTACGATGATCTCTGCGCGCGCCTCGTGGCCCTCGACGAAAACACCCGGTGTGAGCCCGATGCTGGAAACGTGAAGCTCTATGCGGAGCAACTTGATCGGCACAAGATGCTGACAAGTATTCTGTTCTAGTTGATTTCACGGAATTCGCATGAGCAGAAAGAAGAAGCTTTCCCGCCGAATCGGGCCCGGGTTGTGGTCGTTTGTGATCGCTTGGCTTATTCGTGCGGTCGGCGTCACCCTTCGCTTCTCGGTGGAGGATCGGGCTGATATTCAAAAGCACGATCCCGAGCACTCGCTCCTTTGGGTTTTCTGGCACAACCGCGTTTTTACCGTACCTTTCGTCTACCGGAAATACCTGCCAAGTCGCCACGGCGCCGTGTTGACGAGTCCGAGTGGTGACGGCAACATCCTTTCCATGACGATGAAACGCTTCGGGGTCGATTCGGTGCGCGGGTCGAGCAACAAGCGGGCGGGCGCGGCGATGAAGGAGATGGTCACCTGGCTCAAGGCGGACGCCCGCCATGACATCGCCATCACCCCCGACGGCCCGCGCGGCCCTGTCTACCACCTGCAGCCCGGCGTGGTGAAAATGGCCCAGCTCACCGGCGTGCCCGTTTTCCCCGTCCACGTCCGTTACGAGAAATGCTTTACCCTGAAGACCTGGGACCGTTTCATGATCCCGAAACCCTTCAGTCGCGTCCACGTCATTCTCGACGCCTTCCGCGTCATCCCGCCGACCGACAGCGAGGAGGCCTTCGAGGCCGAACGGGCGAAACTCGAAGCCTGCTTGCGCGCCGGGGCGGATGATGGAACCTCTACCGCTCCCACTCCCTGAATCCGATACACGCCTCCAATCCATGGAAATCATCGACGGAAAACAAATCGCCGAAACCGTTCTCGCCGAGTGCGTCGCCGAAATCGCGGAATTGAAAGCCGAGGGCCTGCGTCCGGGACTCGCCGTCGTCCTCGTCGGCGACGACCCCGCCTCCCGCGCCTACGTGCGTTCGAAGGACAAGAAATGCCGCGATCTCGGGCTGCATTCCGTCCGGATCGAACTTGGCGCCGACACGACCCAGGAGGAACTCCTCGCGGTGGTCGCCGAACTCAACGCCGATCCGTCGATCCACGGCATCCTCGTCCAGTCGCCCCCGCCGCCGCAGATCGACGAGGCCGCGATCGTGCGCGCCATCGATCCCTCGAAGGATGTCGACGGTTTCCATCCCGAGAACGTGGCCAAGCTCGCCATGGATGATCGGAGCGGCTTCGTTCCCTGCACGCCGCTCGGCTGCCAGCGTCTCCTC
>JAHEDC010000253.1 GCA_024641425.1 Verrucomicrobiales bacterium
GACAGCCATCCGTTCCGCACCTTTATGCGGCTGCCTCACGACGAAAGAATCCATGACCGACCGCGAAATCTTCCTCAATGCCCCCGTCGGCGCGACGCCGGAGGAACTCGCCGCCTACCTCGACCGGAGGTGCGGGGAGGACGCCGGACTGCGCTCCCGCGTCGAGGCGCTCCTCGCCGCCGACGCGGAGGCCGGAACCGGGTTCATGCGGGAGGCTCCGGGCTGCGGTGGAGCGGAGGAAGCGTCGGAGGAGACGGTTTTCGAGGACTTCGTCCTTGAGGGAGGGAAAGGGAAGGTGATCGGCAACTACAAGCTGCTGCAGCAGATCGGCGAGGGCGGCTTCGGTGCGGTCTACATGGCCGAGCAACTCCGACCGGTGAGGCGGCAGGTCGCCTTCAAGATCATCAAGCCGGGGATGGACACCCGGCAGATTATCGCCCGTTTCGAGGCCGAACGGCAGGCTCTCGCGCTGATGGATCATCCGAACATCGCGAAGGTGCATGACGCGGGAGCCACGGGCGGCGGACGCCCGTTCTTCGTCATGGAACTGGTCAAGGGCGTGCCGATCACGACCTTCTGCGACGAGAGGAACCTGAGTACAAGGGAACGTCTGGACCTGTTCATCGACGTCTGCCATGCCGTGCAGCACGCGCACCAGAAGGGGATCATCCACCGGGACCTGAAGCCGTCGAATGTCATGGTGACGCTGCATGACGACAAGGCGGTCGTGAAGGTGATCGACTTCGGGGTGGCGAAGGCGACGCAGGGGGCGCTCACTGATAAGACGCTCTTCACCATGATCGAGCAGTTCATTGGCACGCCGGCCTACATGAGTCCGGAGCAGGCGCAGTTGAGCGGATTGGACATCGACACACGCAGCGACATCTACTCGTTGGGCGTCCTCCTTTACGAGCTGCTCACCGGGCGCACGCCCTTCGATGCAAAGGCCCTGCTTGGCGCCGGTTACGACGAGATGCGCCGGGTGATCCGCGAGGATGAGCCTTCGAAGCCCTCGACGCGGATGAGCACGCTGGCGGAAGCGGAATTGACCGATCTGGCGAAGCATCGCCGGGCGGATCCGAAACGACTGCGCGCCCTCATCCGCGGCGATCTGGACTGGATCGTCATGAAGGCGCTGGAAAAGGACCGGACGCGCCGCTACGACACGGCGAACGGATTGGCCATGGATGTGCGCCGTCACCTCGAGGACGAGCCCGTGGAGGCCGGCCCTCCGGGTGTCGCCTACCGGATCGGAAAAACGATGCGGCGCCACCGGAAGCCGGTCCTCGCGGGACTGGCAATGGTTCTCCTGCTTGCAGCCGGGGCGGCGGTCAGCACCTGGCAGGCGGTGCGGGCGACGAGGGAGGAAGACAAGGCGCGCGTGAGCGAAGAGGCCGCCCTCGAGAGTGAGAGGGTGGCCAAAGAGGCGGCCCGCGACGCCGATGCCTACTCCGACAAGCTCAAGGTGACGTCCGTCCAGTCCGATTTCGCGGCTGCCAACGCCCGATTGGGGGCGGGAGATCCCGGCGAGGCGCTGGCCCACCTCGCGCGGGCGCTGGAAGTGGATTCCGGCTATTGGCCGGCGGCATCCCAGATCGTCCAGATCCTCTCCGACCATGCCTTCCTGCATCAGCCCCCCGCAATGATCGCGGATGAGGCGCAGGATCCGATCCGATGGCATTCCGTCAGTCCCGACGAGAAGGTGGTTGTCACCGAAAACTCCAAGATGAAGGGCGAGTTGTGGGAAGCGGCTACAGGCAAGAGGATCGCGATCCTCGCCGACGGACGCCCGGTTCACAACGCCCGGTTCTCGAAGGACGGGAGCCTTGTTTTTGTCGCCCTGCCGGACGCGGACGGCGATGTCCAGGGCTTCGACACGCGGACGGGACAGCCAGTCACGCCGCCATTCCCCATCGCGAAGAATGCGGACCACTGGTTTCACGTCGCCCCGGGCGATGACCCGCGACCGGTTCTTCTCGTCGAGCACGGGGACGACGGCTCGATGCAGGTGATCCGCTGGTCCGAGGGCGGCTGGTCGGAGGGGCCCAGGCTCCGCACCAAGGGCCGGCTGAGCTCTCCCGGCGGTCCCTGGGCTTCCCCCTTCAGTCTTGAGGCGAGGGGAGACCGCTTCGTCCTCGAGCCGAACGGCACCGCCTTCGCCGGCCACGTGCACGACAGCGTGACGAACCATACCCCGAATCGCCCGCAATTCGGATTTAGTCCCGACGGGAAGATGGTTTTCGGCCAGTTCTCCGACGGAGCGACCGGCGTTTGGAACACCGCCACCGGAGAAGCGGTCCTTCCCCCGATGCACCACGGCTTCTCGCCGACGGCGATTCGGATTTCTCCCGATTCGAAGTGGATCGCCATCGTTCCCCGGGACCAGCGGATGGTTCTCTGGCGTGACCTCTCCGAATGGGACGCTCCGCTGCGGAGATGCGACGTCGGCTACAGGGTGCAGAAACTGGGATTCAGCAAGGCCGGCGACAAATGCGTGGCAACAGGCTGGGGGGAGAAGGAGGGAAAAAAGGCATCCTTCGGCGCGGTCGTGATCGATCTTGCCACCGGCGCCGTGGTTTCACGCATCGACCAGCCGGGAGAAATCGCGTCCTATTCCCTGCCGGTGCCTCCGTCGCATGTGAACGACATGTCATGGACGAATGATTCCCTGATCGTCGACCCCTGGATGGCGGGAGCCGCGTTCGACGACGGCGGAAACCTCAAGGTCTGGGAACTGGAAACCGGAACCCTCGTCAGCGAGATCCGTTTCGGGGACAGCCCCGTGGCGCTCTTCACCCTGTTGCGCGACGGGCGTCGCCTCCTCACCATGCACCGGGATTTCACCGTCCGGATCTGGGATGTCTTCACCGGGACGTCGATCACCGAGCCCATGCGGCACGGATGGTATCCCTACGTCGCCCTCCTCGGCGCGGACCAATCCCGGTTGATGACCTATGATCCGTCCATCCGGGAAATCACGATCCGGGACACGCTGACCGGAAAGCCGTTGATCGAGCCGTTCGAGCACCGGCAGGACGGGAACTGGAGGGAGCATGCGTGGTTGGAGGGATCCGGGCAATTCGTCTACGCCACACGGGTGAACGGGAACGGGGGAGGTCCGGTCGCCGAACTGGGTCTCCTGACGCCCGCCTCGGCGGCGGCGCCGCTCCGGGACACTTTCCTTCCGACGGAAGCACCGGTCAATCACGCCGAATTCGACCGGGAAGGTCGCCGCCTCCTCGGCTGTGTTTCGACCGGAGCAGGTTTACCGGGATCCGTCCGGATCTGGGATGCGAGGACCTTTGAAGTACTGGACACTCTTGAGCATCCGGCCGGCGTCGTCTACGCGGAATTCAGCCCCACCGCGAACACGCTGGTCTCGGTCTGTCTCGATGGAGGCGTACGGCTCTGGGATCTCGCGATACGCGAGATCGTTCATGAACACTTCCAGGAACCGATCCTCCCGCACGTCAGTCGGAATCGAGATGCCAGGGATGGCAGCGATGGCACCCCGCTTTTCGCTTATATGACGCACAAGCAGGGGCAGGCCCGCGCGCATTTCAGTCCCGACGGAGCGACGGTGGCGATGCACTCGGTGACGGGGAACATCGCGACCTGGGACGTCGCGACGGGAGAGGAACACATGAAGGTTCCTGTGAATCTCGTCTACGGGCTCTCGAATCTGGCCTTCAGTCCGGACGGTCGCTATCTCACTTTCTGCGCGAACCGGCGGGTCCCCGTGATCGAGACCTTCACCGGAAGGGAAATCTCGTTACGAAAACTCGATCTGCTCGGCGAGGACGCCTGCTTCAGCCACGACGGAAGGTCGCTTTTCACGCTTCAGTGGCCGGGGGTGGCGCGCCAGTGGAACCTTGATCGACCGGGCGAATCCCGCATCCTTCCCACCGGCCGGGTAACGACCTCCGAAGGGCTCACCCACTTCACGCGGCACCCGACGCGAAACCTCATCGCCGCCCAAACGAACTGGGGCCCGGGATCGACCGCGGGATTCGTCTGCATCTGGGACTACGATACGGGAGAGCTCACCACGGATCCGATGCTCATCGAAGGCCAAAGTGAATCGCAGCTCCTCGATTTCAGCCCGAACGGGCTGCTCATCGGCGGTGCCACGAAGAACGGCGTCCTCGCGGTCTGGGAAATCGAATCCGGCCAACGCCTGTTGCACCGTCCGTCGCGGGGCGAGTGGGCCTTCAGTGCGAAATTCGACCCCGATTCGACCCGTCTTGCCGTGGCGGGCGAACGGGGAATCTCGATCGTCCACCTCCCTCCGGTCGGCCGGGCTGCTCCGGATTGGTTGCCCGAACTGGCGGAAGCGGTCGCCGGAAAGCGGCTTGATGACAAGGGCCGGTTCGGTGTGGTCTCCAGCGAGGAGCTGGTGGCACTCAGGGAGCGCATCGATCGTGAACCGAACAGGGGACGGTTCACCGAATGGGCGCGATGGTATCTGGGGGATCCGGCGGTTCGGACGATTTCGCCCTGGTCGAAGCGCACCCCCACCGAGGACGCGCTCGTGCGATCCGGCGTGGAGAACCTGGAGGGCCAGCTCCGGGCCCTCCAATTGGATCCGGGGAACGGCAGGATCGCCGCGCGGATCGCCTACCTCCTCGCGACCGATCCCCGGCGCGCGGAACTGGTTCCGGCGGTGCGCCAGGTCTGGGACGGGTCGGCGGAACGGTACAGTGATCTTGCCCGGAATTGGGAGCCCGGCGAAGCGGAGGTCTGGGCCCTTCGCGCCGCGACCCTGGAAGCCACTGGCAAGCATGAGGCGGCAGGCGAGGCCCTTCGGCGGGCGCTTGCCCTCGGTGCGGAGAACCCCGTCGCCCTTGCCGCGCAGGCGATCCATCTTGATCGGGAAGGCAGGACCGAAGACGCCTACCAATCGTTTGTGTCGGCGACCCGGTTCATTGCCGCGGATTCTCCGGGATCGCGTGGAGCCGCCGAGCCCTATCTCCTCGAACCGGTGAGAAGCCTTCGGGCGCTTGGGCCCGGCGCCGTCTCGCCCTCCGCCATGGCCCGGCTCGGTCTCGCGAAATTGCGGGAAAACGCGGGGAACGAGGACGCACGGATGAGGGATTCGGACTGGCTGACGCGGCGGGCCCTCGAGTTGGCTCCCGACAGTGCGGAGGCCTTGCAGGCGAGAGTCGTCCGGAGAGGGTATCTGATCCGCGCCCTTTCCGCGCAGGCAGCGCTCGAAGCGGAGCAACTCGCGGCCGCGGGAGACCGGGAGCGCGCTTTCGTCCGAACGGCGGTCGCCACCGTTGCCGGGGTCATCGGAGCCTCCCTCGGAACCTCCGAAAGCGAAGCGAGTGTCTCCTCGCTTGGCGACGCGATCGATCCCTGGTCCACCGGTCTTCTCGCAAAGCTCACGCCGACCCAACTGCTGGTGCCAAGGGACGCGATCTGGTCGTTCTGGAGTGAGGCGCTCGCGCCTCCCGAAAACTGGACCAGCGTGGATCTGAACGATACGATGTGGAACTCCGGGCCCGCCAAGATCGGCTATGGAGACGCGGACATCGTGACCCCGGTTCCCGAGATCACGCCGGAGGGCCGTCGCCGCATTTCCTGCTATTTCCGGCACCACTTTCATTCCCCCGAAACGGCGGACCCAAGCTCCGCACCGATTCTCAAGCTCCGGCTCATAAGGGACGACGGGGCGGTGGTCTACCTCAACGGCGAGGAAATCGTCCGCTCGAACATGCCCGCGGGCAGTGTCACCCCCGACACCTTCGCTTCGAAAGCCGCCTTCGAACAAGGCGAAAGCGAAGTCCACGAGTTCGAGGTCGACGGGAACCTGCTTCGCAAGGGAGACAATGTCCTTGCCGCCGAAGTCCATCAGGTTGGCGCGAGCAGTTCGGATATCGGCTTCATGCTGCAGCTCACCAGGGAAAAGGGAATCGGGGATTTCCTCGCCGATTTGCCCGCCGACGTGATGGAAACCGCCGTCGAGGAGACGACGGCGCTTCTCCCGGAGCAGGAAGGAACGAGGGATCGGTGGGTCTTCGCCTTCGCGCGCGGAATCGCATCCGGCACGCACGAGAGCGCGGCCTGGCTAGCCCGGGCGAGGATTCAGGCGGAACTGGGTGAGTGGAATTCGGCGCTCGCCGCCGCAGAGGCGTATCTGTCCGCACTTTCCGCCTCGACCGAAAAAGTGAACGCGATTGATTTGGAGCAGGTGTGCGATCTGCGTTCCGAAATCCTTCGTCGAGGAGGGGAACCGGTGGCAAACGCGGGGTTGGGCGGGGTGACGATACTGGATGCCCTCCTCGGAAAATGCTACTCCGCCCATGGGTCGGAAGCTCCGGTCACGGTTCTGGTATTGAATAAACTGGTCGAAGCATCCACCGCTGCCGGAATCGAAACAGACCGGGTGGAAATCGCCGGAAGGGTGTTCGGCGTGAATGATGCCGTGACCCTCAGCTGGCAGTGCGGGGACGCGCTCAAGCGCCGGGACTGGCCCGAGGCTCGCCGGGGCTACGCCGCCCTTATCAGGCATCGGAGTGACGAAGCGACGACCATTCACTATGCGCTCCTCGGGGTCCTGACGGCATGGTCGGGGGACAAGGACGCCCACGAGGAATTCTGCGGGACGTTCTTCGACCATGTGGAGGACTCGGAAAATTGGGCGGACCTGGAGCGCGCGGTGAAGACGTATTTCGCGCTTCCGCCGCGGGAGGATTCTCCCTTGTTCGCCCGTGCCATCGAGGCGGCTCGGCGTTGCGGGGAACTTTCCTCTCTCGATTCCGCCCGGACGGATCCGTGGGTCGCGCTCGCGCGGGGCATCGCGGCCTACCGCGACGGCGACTTCGAATCCGCGATCGCCCTGCTCCCGATCGCCGGAAATCCCGATGCCATGCATCCCTGCCGAGCTGCCGCCCTCCCGTTCGAAGTGATGGCCAACTTCAAGGCCGGCCGCCTCGAAATGGCCGCCGAATTGCTGGCGAAAGCCACGGAAACGATCCCGGCCCCGGAGGCGATTCCGGACTTTCATACCGATTACCTCATCGCCAACCTGGCGCTGCGGGAGGCCAAGGCCCTCATGGAATCCCCGGGCGGCGCACAGGGGAAATGAACCGGGATGGAATCCCTTTATTCCCCGCGGTTACGGCACCGTGAATCGGACGCGGGCGAAACGGGGGGAGTCGGGATCCTGTGGAGCGATGCTCCGCCAGAGAATCGTTTCGGTTCCGTCGCCGTTGAGGCTGCGCTCCATGATTTCAAAGAACCCGTCTCCCCACTCGGCAAGATCGGTGGCGGCTTCGGGCCGGACCTCGCAATCATCGGCCCCGACGCGGTGGGTCGCTTGGAGCGTGGCATAGGGTTCTCCGGCGATCTCGATGAGTTGCATCGTCGGAGTGGCGGCACTGCGGGCGGTATTCGGGTCCGTGCCCAATCCATATTCCTCCAAGGCCGAGAGGCCGTCATTGTCGTCGTCGCCGAGATCCGAAACAACCCCGTTCATGGCTTTCCAGTCCTTGAAGGTAAGGGAATCGCTGCTTCCCGGGTTCCCGCCGGGAAGCGCGCTCGTGCGCCATCGGGAAGCGACCGCGTGGTCGGGATTGGAACCGGGCAGACGCAGCACGAGGCTGTAGCCAAGGCCGTCCGCCTCGCTGGGCCACTCGCCCTCGGTTCCGTAGGAGAAGGAGCGCAGCACACCGGTCTGGATGTCGGAGAGGGTGAGGGTCTCCCCGGCGTTGTCCAGGGTTCCGCTGAACTCTCCGGCAATCGCGGCGCTCGCCCCATAGCGGTGGACGAACGCCTCGGTTTTCCCGATGATGAGGAGGCGTTGGCCCGGGAGCAGCAGCCGGCCGGTCGCGGACTGACTGAAGTCGAACTGGATGCCCTCGATGAAGCGAAGGGGAAGAAGGTCAATCGCCCGGGAACCGATATTCTGGAGCTCGAGGAATTCGAAATCGTTCGAGCCGTCGAAGCCGAGGGCAACTTCCGCCGGGGTGGCGTCGGCGGGATGGTACATGATCTCGGAGACGACCAGGTTGTCGAGACTCGGCGGTTCGGCATCGACGAGGAATTGTGTTTCGGTCAGGGCTCCCCAGTTGCTTCCGTCGTAGCTCCGCGCCTTCACCGTCACGACGCCCGGGCCGTCGAGGAAAATGGGC
Source organism: Verrucomicrobiales bacterium (assembly GCA_024641425.1). Classification (GTDB taxonomy): domain Bacteria; phylum Verrucomicrobiota; class Verrucomicrobiia; order Verrucomicrobiales; family DEV007; genus JAHEDC01. The sequence continues at coordinate 8,136 of JAHEDC010000253.1, forward strand.
TCGGGGAAAGTGCTCGTCACGCCCCGGAGCCGGAGGTCGAATCCCAGATCGCTGCTCCCGGCGTTGGTCTGGTGCATCTCGACGCAGAGGGTATTCTCGCCCGCGACCAGCGCGGCGGGCGTGAGGCGGGGATCGGTGACGTCAAAGAACGTTTCCTCGTCCGTTCCGCCGACGACATTGTTGGGGAAGTATTCGAAGCCGAGCACTCCGGCCGGGGCATTGCTGCGCCCGACCTCCTGACCGTTCAGGTAAATGACGGCACCGTCGTCGCGGAGGATTTCGAGGCTGAGCGAGGAATACTTGCCGGGATCCGTGACCGTGAATTTCTTCCGGAAATACACGACCGGGTAGCGCGCGTTGGCGGGGCCGACATTGATGATCGTGCGCTGGGTGTCTCCATCACCGAGTTGGGCATCGCCGCTCTTCCACTCCGATCCGGAGTCATTGAAGGACGGGTGTTTCCAGTTCGAAGCATTGTAGCTTGGGTGGCCGACCACGAGAGCGCTTGAGCCGAGATCCACGCTGGGATCACGGTATTTCCAGGTGGCGCCGGGAGCCTCCGCGCCCCATTCGATAAGGGTGTCGGTGCTTGTGGTGCCGCCGATGAAATTCCGCGCCGAGGGCGTATTCACCCCGCCGCCAATGACACGGGGATCGGTGCCGTCCACCGTGTAGAGGATCTGGCCGTTCGACGTGAGCGTGACCGGGGAATCGTGGGCCACGTAGCCGCCGAACTGATTGAAGGTCACGCCCTGAAGGGTCGCCGGATAGAGCCCGTCTCCCTTGAGCTGGCCGAGCACGTCGTTGTTGCGGTTCGGAAGATAGTTGTTGAGGAGGAAATTCCGGGCCGATTCCCAATCGAGCTTGGTTTTCGGCGTGGCGACCTGGGCGTCGCCCCAGCGCGCGCTTTCGGCGATGATGGCGCTGCCGACGGTCGTGGCCAGCTGGTTCATCCGGCTGAGATTCGCCTCGGGGGTGAGGGCCCCGCCATTGAACAGGTGCTTCTGCACCCGGTCCCCGAAGCGTGTGCGGTATTCGAGATTCGAAAGCAGGTGCTGGTGGATGTATTGCGGATTGCTGTAGCTGAAAT
>JAHEDC010000694.1 GCA_024641425.1 Verrucomicrobiales bacterium
CGCGCCGCCGAATGCCGAGACCGCCAAGGCAGCGCCCGCTATCCCCGCGGTCTTAAGAAACTCTTTCCGATCGAGACCCTGTCCAAAGGGTCCCGGCTTCGTGTAAATTGATCTGCCCTCTTTCATATCTACCTCCTCTTAAAGATCCATCAATGCTGCTCAGTAATTGCCCCGATGCACTTGCCGTCCATCGGGGCAACCGAGGAGCAGAAGTTGATCTTTATCAACTTTCTGAATGCATCGGAAGCCACTCGCTTCCGATGACAGCGAAACACGAACAGATCTAGTCGAGTCTCGTCATTCGCAGGAGAACCGAAACGGTCTTCTCGTCGATCTCAGTTCCCGGCACATAGTGCACCGTGGCCTTTACCTTGGGTTTCGGCGCCGTGAATCCGAACCTCGGTCCGATGATCTGTCTGAGAACGAGGTCCTCTCCATCCAGATAAAAGATAAGCCGGGCGGTCCGGTCCCGCGACCTCTTCCCGTTCCTTGCAAGTGCAAACGTGGCCATGTCACGGCCCTCTGCCGTCCCCACGGTCAAGACATTTGCAAGATAGTTCGGGCTCTTCACTCTGATCACGTAGTCGCCCGCAGAATAGACCTCATTGCCGACCGTAAAATCAAACGGAATATCGGCGGAGTACGCTCCGAGTGTCTGTGCCTGAACCGCACCGAAGCCGAAGAGAACTGCGAGAACTATGATCGTCAAAGAACTCAATGATTTCCTGTTCATGATTCACCTCCTCTAGGTATCTGTCACTTTCTCTTGTGTGTGAAGCTCTCCGCTTCCCATCTTCTAATGCGTCGAAGCGGTGCAGACCGTGCGAGAATCGCCGCGGAGTTACATTGACGTTACCTATTGCCAACTATATTCTCGCGACAGCGGCTCGCGGGAAGGCCTCAGAAGATGACCCAAAGTGATGAGATAACCCAAATGCTCCAGGATTGGCAGACTGGTGATCACAATGCGCTCGACAGACTGCTGCCGATCGTTTACGACGAACTGCACCGGCAAGCGACAAGGTACCTCCGCAAGGAACGCCCGGAACACACCCTTCAGACGACCGGCCTGATCCACGAGACCTACATTAAGCTGGTCGACCAACCGCATCTTCATCCGAAGAACAGGCTCCATTTCTTTGCGATCTCAGCGAATCTGATGAGGCAGATATTGGTCGATCACGCTCGTGCAAAACAGCGGAAGAAGCGTGGCGGAGATAAGGTAAAGCTGCCTTTGAAAGAAGAATTGATCGCGTTGGACAACGGGGAGAACACTGATCTGCTTGCTCTGGACGAGGCGCTGGGCCGTCTCGAAAGACTTGACGAACGGCAGGCCCGGGTGGTCGAGCTGAGGCACTTTGGCGGTCTGACATTGGAAGAGACGTCAGAAGCGCTCGGAATTTCAAGGAGGACCGTCGCGGAGGACTGGCGGATAGCGAAGGCGTGGCTTCATCGGGAACTGACACGATAGATCATCGGTTCAGTTCCCGGTACTCTTTCCTCGCGGCGACTAGCTCCGGAATGTCTTCATCGGCATCCTTCCACATCTCGAAGAACTTCTCGTACTCGGTCTTGTCCCCGGTCGCCCTCGCCTTGCCGAGCTGCGCAAGCGCGTAGAGCGGCGAACTGAGTACTTTTCCCGGGTTATCCAGGATGTATTGATAGTCGCCAAGTGCCTTTTCGTTCTGCCTGAGCATCAGGTATGCGCGGGCCCTTAGACTACGCTTTCGGATCGCGTTGTCATCAAGCTTTTCGATCTGCGCCAGGGCAGCACGAGCGTCACCCCGCCACAGATCGATCTCGGCCTCTAAAAGTGCATCGGTTGCAGCCTTGCCTTCGAACTTTGGATATAGGTCCTTGAGAATCCTGTCGAGCGTTCGGGCCCTCGAAATGTCGCCGCAACGCGCCATCATTCTTGCAAACGTCCTCATAATTCCCGGGAGGAGCTCGTCTTTCGGAAATGACAGCATACTGCCCGAATGCCTTCGCGCTTCCCGGCACATTCCAAGTTGTGCCGAAAGGAAGACCTGGTGCTGGAAAACCAGGAACTCCTCCGAATCGACTTCTTTTACCTGCGCTACTATGGGAGCCGCAAGGGCCTTTGATCTTCGCCATTCTCCCCGGGCGCCTAATGCGTCGGCCTCGAACCTCATCGCAAGCGCCTTATCCTTTTTCCTCAGGATCTCCAGCTGCGTCTTCATCCCTTCCTGATCATCCTGGATGAAGGCTATGTCAAACAGCTTCTCCGCTAGGTGATCAGGCTTTGTTCTGTATTTCAGAATTGCGATTTTCGCTTCCTCGATCCGGTTTAGCTGGAGCAGTGAAGCGACAAGATTGCGCAGGGGAACCCGCGCGCCCGGTTCGATCTTCAGGGCCTCTTCGGCTACCCGGACTACCTCTTCGTATTTCCTCTGACCGTAATAGCCCCTTGAAAGCCCTGTCCAGATGCCGGCATCGCGTGGGTACTTTACGCTGCTCGCCTCAAGGAATTCGATCATCTTGTCGAG